>JBBAVQ010000106.1:0-9459 GCA_040397625.1 Pirellulales bacterium
GAAGCCATCACTGCGAAGGCCCCCATCGCCCACGCTATTGGGCTTCCTGAAGCCATCACTGCGAGGCCCCCATCGCTTACGCGATTGGGCTTCCTGGCAAGGCGCACGTCCGGCGATGGGGCTGAATGGCCAGGCAGATGTGGTGTTCAGATCGCCTCGCTGCCCCGTTCACCGGTGCGGATGCGAACGCACTCGTCCATTGGCAGCACGAAGATCTTGCCATCGCCGATCTCGCCGTGCTCGCCCGAACGGCCCCCCTTCACGATCGCCGCGATCGTCGGCTCGACAAAGTCGTCGTTGACCGCGATCTGGAGTTGGACCTTGCGGATCAGGTTCACCGAGATCTCGTGGCCGCGATAGGTCTCCGCGTGCCCGCGCTGCCGGCCAAAGCCTTGAACGTCCAGCACGGTCAGCCGAAAGACCTCCACCTCGGAGAGCGCCTGCTTCACGGCCTCGAGTTTGGCCGGCTGAATGATGGCGATGATCAGCTTCACGGAAGGCCTTCCCGAGACGGGTGAACGAGGAGTTCGTCAAGGCTACCCCCACCGCGGCCACGGCCACAAGGATGCCCTCTATCCGGATGCCGCAGGCTGTCGGCGCATGCCCCGGCCTGGGTGAGCGTAGGCGGAGTACCCACCCAAGCCGTGTTGGGGCATCCTTCCGGACGCGAAGCCGGGGCGACGTGCGCCGCTCCACGGCGGCCACGAAGGTCGGGCCGCCTGGCTGTTGATCAGTGGCTTGCTGCACTGCAAAGCCCGTGCCGTAACGGGCCCACCCCCCCTGCCCCGTTCGAGTTCGCGTTATTTCGGCCGCGAAACGGCCGTTCGCGGCCTGCCGGCGCCAGGCGTTTCGCGGCGTTTTATTCCACGAGCGCGTTTTCCCGGCACCAGACTGCCCAGCGGAGCGGCAGGGGCTACGGTGTTTCGACACAATCGCATCACCTCTCGACAACGCGCCATGACGTCTCTCACCCACCTGCTCGCGGAACCGCGGCACGCCCTCGCCCGCGAACTTGCCCGCGTGGTGCCCGAGTCGGCGGGCGGCCCAGGTCGCGGCACCGTGCCCGACGGCCCCCATGCGGGAGGCCGCGCCACCGCTCTCAGTCGGCTCGCCGCCATGGATCCGCTCGCCTACGGCCAAACCCGCAATCATGTCGCCGGCGCCGTCACCGGACTCTCGCCGTGGATCCGTCACGGCGTGCTCTCGCTCGCCGAGGTCCGCGATGCGGCACTCGCCCGTGTGTCCGATCCCGCGCAGGCGGCGAAGCTGGTGTCCGAACTCGGCTGGCGCGACTACTGGCGGCAGGTGTACCTCGCGGTCGGCGACGCCATCCTCGAGGATCTTGAAGCCCCGGCGGCGCGCTGGCGCCGCACCCTGCTTGGGTTTGTTCCCGACGATGTTCGTGAAGCACGCACGGGGATGGCGTGCATCGACGCCTTCGTCCACAGGCTGCACGGAACGGGCTGGCTGCACAACCACGAGCGAATGTGGCTCGCGTCGTGGCTGGTGCACGTCCGCGGCGTGCACTGGCGGGCTGGCGCCGACTGGTTTCTCGAGCACCTCCTCGACGGCGATCCCGCGAGCAACCATCTCTCATGGCAGTGGGTCGCCGGCACGTTCTCGGCGAAGCCCTACCTCTTCAATCGCGAGAACCTCGAGACGTTCACGTCCGGTAGCCACTGCCGCGAGTGCCCCGCTTTTGGCCACTGCGACGTGGAGGGAAGCTACGACGACCTCGCGGCGCGGCTGTTCGCGGAGCCCGAGCGGCCCGTCGAGCGACCGCCGCTGCGGATCAGCCCGGCGGCCACCGCGGCCTCATCCGCTGCAGCTTCGCTGTCACCTGCCCCATCCCTCGCCCCTGCCCCACGGCGGCCGCTCGTCTGGCTGACCCTCGACTCGGCGTCGGCCACGAGTCCTGCAGCCGCCGCCTTTCCCGACGCTCCGCGAATCTTCGTGCTCGACCCCGCCTGGCTCGCGGCCGAACGGCCGGCCGTCAAGCGGCTCGTGTTCCTCTGCGAGTGCCTCGCCGACGTGCCGGGCATCGAGCTGCGCCTCGGCGATCCCCACGTCGTCGTGCCCGCCCATGCGGCGACGCTGGGCTGCGACGGTGTCGCGGTCGCCGAGACGCCCTGCCCACGCATCCTTCGCGGAATCGCGTCGATCCGATCCACGACCCCCGTCGCCGTCATGCCCTGGCCGCCATTCTGCGACCGCTCGCGGGTCCGCGACCTCGGCCGGTTTTCCCGCTTCTGGCAGCACGTCTCGACGTCGGCGCTCAGGCCGACCGCTTCGTGAGCTGGTTCCTCCGTGCGATGAGGGCGATGCACAGCGACGCGGCGAGGGTCCACCCCGCCGGCTCAGGCACGGCGTAGACCACCGACAACTGAGGCCGCAACTCCAGGTCCGACGGTTCGGACGTGAACCACACCCAGTCCTCGACGCCGGCGCCGCGGAGCAGCCAGCCGTGGTTCGCGGTCGGGTCGGCCTGCCAGAGGCGGATCGAGGTGGTGACGTCGAAGATCGCATCGTTGGCGACAGCGTTGGGGGTCAGTTCAAACTCGCTGGCAACCTCCGCCTGCACGCCATCGGTCGCGACGCCGGCGCCGAAGCTGCTCCAGGTGGAACTGCCGCTCCAGCCGACGAGCATCCGATGGAGCGACACCGTGTCAGACCCAGTAGCGGTTTCCGTGAGCACCGAGAGCTTCGCCGAGAGAATGGTGGCGCCGTCGGGGATCCGCCCGCCAGCTCCAAAGAGATTGTCGAACCGCATCAGCCCCTGCGTCAGCGGCGCTCCATCGACGACCGCGACCGGGTCGCTACCATGCGAAGTCGTCGGTGATGCCGCGTCGATCCAGGTGTCGGTGACCGAGGCGTAGCCTCCCGCATCGCCCTGCCGAAACGTCGCCACGCTCGTCACGGGATCACTCGTGAAGGCTCCGACGATCGGCTGCACCGCCGCCGCGCTGCCGGAATGCCCCGCGCCAACCATGTCCTCGATCGTCCGCAGCAGGTTGTGCAGCGTCCACGTGCCCGGAACCTCTCCCTGGCGGACGCCGGCCCCGGCAAGCACGGTGGGGATTCGATTCCGTTCGCTGCTGCTGTCCTCGTCCCAGGTAACGACGAGCAGGCTGTTGTTGTTTCGGGCCCAGGTCGCATACCCCGACAGGTTCGACTGCAGCCACGCGTCGGCGGCGGCGATCGACCCGTCGTGCATGTTGTGCTGCTCGTTGGGGATCACAAAGCTCACGGTCGGCAGCGTTGCATAGTCGGAGGGGAACGATGTGAACGGCTGGGCCACGCTCGTGGGGAGTTGATTGCCGGTCGGCGACGCGGTGACCCAGTTCAGCCACGGATTGTGCTTCCGAACGTATTCATTGAGCGGCGGATTCGCGGTGAAGGAGCCGCCCTGATAGCCGACCGACGGCAGCGATTCAGAGTAGCCGGTGAACGTGCGACCCGCGGCCACGACCGCCGCACCGAGATTCGAGGTCGTGAACGGCTGCGACGCGGGAATCTCGTTCGATGTCTGCCCCTGGTCGGCTCCGCTGAAGAGCTGGAGGTAGTTCGGCTGACTCGGATGGGTGATTCCGTGCATCCCTGTCAGCAGCGCCCCGCCGGTGGCCAGCGAGTTGATGAAGGGAGCAGCGGGCGAGCCGATGACGTCGCTGAACGAGTGATTCTCCTCGACGACCACCACGATGTGGTCGTAGGTCGGCGGCGCCGCCTGCGCCGCCGCACAGGCAACCGCGGCCATCCACCCGGCCATCCATCGCTGCATCATCGCGTTTGCTCCACGTCACCCAGCCGCCGGCAGCCCCTCCCAGGTCCCGATCGCAGATGTCACCACCATGCTCCAGGTCGTACGACCGAGTGAGTCTACTCGCGCCCCCCCGGCAGAGCGAGGATCTGCCACGGCGGCGCATCGGGTGGCGGGCTCGTCAGCGACAGGCGGCCGCCGTCGCGGGGGTGCGGCAATGCGATCGCGGTCGCGTGCAGCGCCAGGCACGTCGCCGGGCGGTCGGTCGGACCGTAGAGCCGGTCGCCAACGATCGGGCAGCCGAGCCACGCCAGGTGGACGCGGAGCTGGTGCGACCGCCCCGTGAGCGGCTCGAGTTCGACCAGCGTCACCGCGGCGCCGCCCCAGAAGCCGGCATGGAGCGTCCGCCACCGCGTCACCGCCCGACGGCCCATGATCGGATCGATCCGCTTCCGTGGTGGGCTCGCCACGTCGTCGGCCAGTGGGAGATGGATCTCGCCGGCTTGGCTGCCCGGCGCGCCGTGCACGACCGCGAGATACCGCTTCTCCACGAGGCCCTCCTCGAACGCGCGGCCGAGTCTCGACCGGGCCTCCCGCGACCGCGCGAGCACGAGCAGCCCGGAGGTGTCGCGATCGAGCCGATGCGCCGCCTCGAGCGGCCCGCAGCTCGCCGCGAGCACGGCCGCCACGTCGGGCGGATCCAACGGCGTCCGCGCCGGCACGCTCGGCATGCCCGACGGCTTGTCGACCACGACGATCTCGTTGTCCGACATCACGATCCGGACCGCTGCGGGCATGTCAGAGCAACCCGAGCGCCGCCGCCCAGCGGCAGAGGAGGGCTGTCGGCGGACCACCATCGGCCGCCTCCGTCAGGGTGCCCACGGCGTGGCCGGCACGGGCCAAGCGGTCGCGGTCGGTCGCGCGTCTCCGCGCGGCCGCGTCGTCGCCACCGCCTCCCAGCAGCATCCACTTCGCAGTCCCGGGCTCGGCGTCGGCGATCGTGAAGCGGGCTGGCAGCGGCGCGTCGAGGACGGCCACGCCACGACAGCCGGTGCCCAGTCGCTCCGCCAGCAGCCACGCAAACACGCCCCCCGGGCCGCGGCCCCCAACAGCGACCCGCGTGGCATCGACCGGCCGCAGGGCGTTGAGCGACTCGAGCGCCCGTGCCACGCCGCCGATGTCGTCGCCACTCCACTCCCGCCGCTCGCGCGAGCCCGGCAGGATCACCGCCACGCCAGCAGCCGCGGCAGCAGCCTTCCAGGGAGCGGCCTCAGCCTCGTCCGCAGCGCCGTGTGGCACCCCGAACCAGATCAGCACGGGCACCGGACCACGGCCCGGCGGGATGACGACGAGCGGCGGCAGCGTGACATCCGCTCCGCCGAGCCGCGACACGCGCACCGCATCGGCCCCGCCGCCCGGCACTGCGGCGGCCCGCGGCGGTGGCGGTTCGTCGGGCGCATCCTGGATCATCTCCCCGAGGGTCATGTCGGTGGTGGTGAACTCGTCGCCGCGGCGGACCCCGATGCGGACCGACTGCCCCGGCTCGAGCCCCGCGACCACTCCCGCGAGCGCCGACGACGACGGTGCCTCCACGGCGTCGGCGCCTGGCTGCGTGTCGGCTGGCTGCGCGTCGCCGAGCGGCGCGATCGAGGCCACGATTCCCCCCGCGGCGATTCCCGCGCGGTCGGCGGGTCCGCCAGGCAGCACCCAGTCGATCCGTGCCGGCGCATCAGCATCCCGCTCGTCGCCGGCGGCCACGACGACACCGAGGATGGCCCGCCGCCACGGGGGAAGCGTGGCGGCAAGCGTGGGCCGCGCCGCGATGCGGATCGTCTCCCCGCCCCGCCGGCGATCGACCTCGACAGCGATCTCATCGCCGGCATGCCGCGGCGCGACCGCATGCCGCGCGTCGGCGACCCTGCGGACCGGCCGGCCGTCCACCGCCACGATCCGGTCGCCCGGCCGGAGACCGGCGCGAGCGGCCGGCGAGCCCTGCCGCACCGAAGCGATCACCGGATCGCCATTGATCGCATCCCGCGACCGGTAGCCGATGCCGAGGATGCCGCCGGCGAGCGACTCTCCAGCCGCGAGTCGCGGCAGCACCGCCAGCAGGTCTTCGAGTGGCACCGCGAAGCCGATGCCGGCGTCGTAGAGTTCCGTGCCCCGCATCATCTGCGCGGGCTCGGCAGGAAGCGGGGCCACGATGCCGATCACCCGGCCGGCGATGTCGATGAGCGGCCCCCCATAGTTCATTGGTGACACCGCGGCATCGGTCTGCACCGCGAGCCCCCAGCCGCGATCCACCGCGGAAAGAATGCCCACCGCCACGCTCGGCTCGGCCGCAGACCAGCCGCGGCCGACCGCGATCGTCCACTGGCCCGGCAGGAGACTGCGACGCAGCGCGGGCTCGACCGGCGGCGCCGTCGGAATCGGTTCGGTCTTCAGCAGCACGATGCCCCGCGGGACGTCGCGGCCCACCGGCTTTGCGGCCACGCGACGGCCGTCGGGCAGGACCACCACCGCCTCGCGGGCGGTGTCGGGCACGGCGAACGACGTGGCCAACACCAGCCCCGCCGGATCGATCACGAGCCCCGTGGACGGCCCCGACGCCACGCCCGCCTCCTCGCCCGCGGCGCCCGCCACCGCAGCCCCGGCGACAGGCTCGAGCCGCACGACGGCGGCGGCGACCTGTGACACCGCCGCAAGAAACGCCGCCTCCTCGGCCCGCGTCGGCTCCGCCGCCACTCCACGCGCGCCCCACGGCATCGCGTCTCCCCCAAGCATCACCACCACGAACGTCAGCACGCCGCGAAGCCGGCTCATGGCACAGACTCCTGGGGCGCGATTCTGTCGACCGCCGCCGGCCGGGGACCGAGATCACAGTCCACGACCGTTCCCGCTCGGATCACCGAGAGCCGCACCGGATCACCTGCCGGGATCGCCCCCACTGCCCGCTCGACCGCCGCACGAGATCCCACCGCGCGGCCGCCCACGGCGATGAGCAGGTCGTCGCTGGCGAGACCGGCCCGCGTCGCTGCCGACCCCGGCAGCACCGCCTCGACGAACGGCGGCGTGCGGTCGAGGAGGTCGGGCACGAATACGATCCCGAGCAGCTTGAGATCGAACGGTGGCGCAGCGGCGGCGGTGGCCGTCGTGCCTCCGCCCGCGACGATCGCCTCGCAGCCGGCCAAAACTTCGTCGATGGGCAGAGCGTAGTTGAGCCAGATGCCCCCGGCCGACGACCGCAGTTCCTTGCCGATCATTCCGAGCAGCCGTCCGCGCGAATCGACGACAGCCCCGCCGGGT
Organism: Pirellulales bacterium; assembly: GCA_040397625.1. Taxonomy (GTDB): domain Bacteria; phylum Planctomycetota; class Planctomycetia; order Pirellulales; family UBA1268; genus QWPN01. The sequence continues at coordinate 7,064 of JBBAVQ010000106.1, forward strand.
GAGCCGGGATTGTTCGTCGTGAAGTCAAACACGTAGACGGTGCCGGTGTACGGCGCGTCGGCTGCGCCGCGGCGCGCCTCGAGCGGCACGACCGTCGCGATCACACCCCGCTGCACGCTCGCCCGCTCGTCGCCGACGGCGACGCCGAACAGGTTCGACACCGCAAGCACCCGCGTGCCGGCCGCCGCACGCCCCTCCGCGGGCACCGCCGCCGGCAGATCGGTCGCGTCGATCGAGAGCACTGCCAGTTCCCGCCGCGGATCGACGCCGACCAGCGTGGCCTCGAAGCGGCGGCCGTCGTCGAGCACGCAGTCGATGCCCTCCGAATCGAGCACCGTGCTCATGGCCGTGGCGATCCGGCCGTCGGGCGAGAGGATGATCCCCGACTGGTAGGCCTCGAGCCCACGCAGCCCGCCCGCGCCGTAGATCTTGACCACGCTGCGAGCCGCCGTGGCGGCGACAAACTGCGGCGACGGCTCGTCGGCGGCGTTGCCGATGCGAACGGCGAGCAGGGCGACGATGACGGCCTCGCGGAACCGGATCATTGCGGCGACTCCGCGGCTGAAGCGGCATCGAGCAGGAGCGTCGCAAAAGGCTCGCCGGCGTAGCGGGCATCGATCGACGCCGGCATCCCGCCCGCGGCGTCTCCTACCGGCCACGTAAACCGCAGTTCGCACGGGTCGCCATCGGGCGACGTCCAGAGATCGATCCACACCACGCGACCCGAGGCATCGACGCCGAACCGGGCCACGACGCCCGCCACCGCCGACTCGAGCACGTCCACGAGATCGGCCGATGCGCCGGCCACGAAGGCGGCTGGGTGCCGCGGCGCGGTGCCCCAGAAGATCGTCTGCCCCACTGCCGCCGGACCCTCGATGACGAGCCGTCGCCAGAGCACCAGCGCCGGCAGGAGGCCGCCGCTGCCCGGCGGAAGCGGCTGTCGATCAAACTCGTCGTCGCCCGCCAGCGTCGAGGTGCCGGTGGGCAGGTCGATCGACGCCGTGGCGTCGGAGAGTTCGATGCGAAACTCGCCCCCGGCGGCAATCCGGCCCGCCAGCACCCATGGCCCGTTGGGCAGCCCGTCGCGAACGGCTGCGAGGCCGGCTGCCACGCGATCCCGCTCGACGGCGTTGAAGTGGTGGTTCGCGAATCCGGCCCGCCGCGCGTAGACATCCCGAACCGCGGCCGGCACCTCCGGCTCGTCGCCGCCGGCCCGCCGCGGCTCCTCGGCGGCGTCGCCACCGGCGAGTGCCGCGAGCTTCGCCGGCGAGTGCACCGCGTCGAGACGCACGAGCAGATCCTGCCGGCGGCCATCCCTGCGGATCACGAGCGGCACCTGCCATCCGGCGGGCAGGATGCCCAGCACGTTCTTGAAGGCATTCACCGTCCGCACCGGCCGGCCGGCGAGCGACACGATCTCATCGTCGTATCGCAGCCCGCGCCGCCACGCATCGGACGATTCGAGAATGTCCGACACGACCACGCGGCCGTCCACGGCCGTCGCCACCCTCGCGCCGAGCGTCGCGTGGTCGCAGAGGCGGCCCGAGCGGAGCCCGCCGAGGAAGTTCCGCACCTGGTTGGCCGAGATCGCATATCCAGCGCCCACATTCACCCGTCCCCGCTTCTCGAACGATGCGCGGCCGTTGATGCCGATCAGCCGACCCGCCGCGTCGAACAGGCCGCCACCGGAGTTGCCCGGATTGATCGCGGCATCGACCTGAAGGCAGTCGGTGTATTCCAGGATCGTGCCCGCGGGAAACTGATAGCGGTGCACACCCGAGACGATGCCGGCGCTGACCGACGGCTGCAGGTCGGTGCCGAGCAGGAACGGGTTGCCGATGGCGAAGCATTCGTCGCCCACCTGCACCCGGTCGCTGTCGGCCGGTACGGCGACCGGAAAATCGTCGCGGCCGAGCAGCCGCACGACGGCCAGGTCGCCGGTGGGATCGATGCCCACGAGCACCGCGTCATAGAGCCGCCCGTCGGCGAGCCCACACGTGACCGCAGGCCCAGCCGACTGCACGACGTGAAAGTTCGTGGCGGCGTAGCCGTCGCGGGTGAGCAGCACGCCCGAGCCGCCCCCCGACTCGCCAGCAAAGATCGACACGGCCGCAGGCGTGGCCCGACGGATCGCGTCGATCCTGGCCTGCTGGGCCTCGAGGACTGCGGGGTCGACCTCGACGGCACAGGCGATCGTGGCGGCGGCCATCATGACCGCCGCCATCAGGCCTCGAAGGCCACGATGCCATCCAACGCTCGGGGTAGTAATAGCCAGACGGGTCACACGTGAACCCCGGAAAGGGGAGCAGCCGGCCGGAGGCACGCGCAGATGCCCGATGCGAAACGGAAAGACACACAGGTTGAAAACCTGTGCTACGAGAGGCTGCGAGGGGCTG
>JBBAVQ010000107.1:0-9423 GCA_040397625.1 Pirellulales bacterium
ACGGCGTTACGCTTCCTGAGATCAGGCCGTACGCCTTACGGCGTTACGCTTCCTGCGGCTGGCTTTACGGGGCCCACGAGATTGGGCCCTCGAGGCCGCGAACGAAGGCGGCGAGCAGGTCGGCGGTGCGATCGGCGTCGGAGAGTGAAATCGTCTCCACGGCCGAGTGCATGTAGCGATTGGGCACGCTCACCAGGCCCGTGGCCACGCCTGACCGCGTGACCTGCAGGGCATTCGCGTCGGTCGGCGTGGCTCGTCCGCTGGCCGCCAGTTGGATCGGGATCTCCCGCGCCTGCGACGCCGCCAGCAGCCGGTCAACCACGTGCGGGTTCATGTTGGGACCGCGAAACACCACCGGCCCCCGGCCGAGGGCCACGTCGCCCTCCGACTTCTTGTCGATCGTCGGGCAGTCGGTCGCGTGGGTCACGTCCACTGCAATCGCCACGTGCGGATCCACGCCGTGGCAGCTCGTCTGCGCACCGCGAAGACCGATCTCCTCCTGCACCGTCGAGGCCACGAACAGGCCGCAGGGCAGGGGGCCGGCGGCCACCGCACGGCGGAAGGCCTCGAGCACCACCCACAGGCCCACCTTGTCGTCCATGGCGACGGAGCAGCAGAGGTCGCGGCGGAGCTGCCGCACCTCGAGTTCGAGCGTGATGGGGTCTCCCACGCGCACGACGCTCTCGCAATCGGCCTTATTTTCCGCGCCGATGTCGATCCACAGGTCCTTCATCTTCGGCACCTGCTTCCGCTCCTCCTCCGTCAGCAGGTGGATCGGCTTGCGCGACATCACGCCCGTCACGGGGCCGTTCTTCGTCCAGATTGTCACCCGTGCCCCCACCAGCTGGATCGGATCCCAGCCGCCGATCGGCTGCACCGAGATGAAGCCGTCGGAATCGATGTATTGCACGATCAGCCCGATCTGGTCGCAGTGGCCGGCGAGCAGCATCCGCGTGGTGGCCGACGCGTTCGCGGCGCCGATCACGTTGCCGTGGGAATCGGTCGTGACCGTGTCGGCGCAGCGGCCCAGATACTCGCGAACCAGTGCCTGGATCGGCTGCTCGTAGCCGGAGGGGCTGGGCGTCTTCAGGAGGCGGAACAAAAACTCGCGGGCGGCGGCTTCCACGGCAGGCTCTCCAGGGTTCGGGGAACGACGCCGTACCCCACGAACGTGCGACGCACCGGCAAAAATCCGGGGCCCATCATTGGTTGGGAGTCAGACATCGACGCAACGGGGGAACCGGTGCGGGCCCCACAGCGTACCGGTCCGGCGGAATTCGCGGAACCATCCGCGGGGCTGATCACACCGTGCGCCCGGTGATCAGCGGCGACGAGCTGGTGGACGTGCTCGACGTCGCCTCATTCCAGGCGTCTGGCCTATTGGATGCCGGGCTCGTGAGCCCCGGCATGCTGGCCGGCGGCAGCTGACACAGCCGTCACGATCCGCACCACCGGCAGGCGCTGTTCCGCGGGGGGACCGTGGCCGCGCTTTCCGCTGTGGCCTAGGCTCATTACGATCGTCGGTTGTCGCGTCATCCCGCCCTCGGAGCCTGCCCCACCATGCCAGATCCCGTCCGCGTCGGCGTCGTCGGTCTGGGTACGGTCGGCTCCGGTGTCGTCCGGCTGCTGATGGAATCGGCCGACCACATCACCCGCCATGCCGGGAGGCCGATCGTCGTCGAACGCGCGGTCTGCCGCGACGTCGGCCGCGACCGGGGCCTCCGGCTCGCCGCCGACCGTGTATCCACCGACATCCGCACGATCTCCCGCGACCCGACGATCTCCGTGGCGGCGCTCCTCGTGGGCGGCCTCGAGCCGGCCCGGTCGATGATGATCGACCTGCTGGAGAACGGAAAGGACGTCGTCACGGCCAACAAGGCCCTCCTGGCCGAGCACGGCCCCGAGCTCTTCGAACTGGCCCGGAGGAAGGGCCGCTCGATCGCCTTCGAGGCGGCGGTGGCCGGCGGGATTCCGATCGTGGCCGCGATCGGCGAGTGCCTCGCCGCCAACCGCATCGACAGCATTCGCGGCATCCTCAACGGCACGAGCAACTTCATCCTGTCCACGATGGAGGAGGAGGGGGCCGACTACGCCGAGGTGCTCGCCCTGGCGCAGGCGAAGGGCTACGCCGAGGCCGACCCGGCGATGGACGTCGATGGCACCGACGCCACGCAGAAACTCGCGATCCTCGCCCACCTCGCCTTCGGCGTGTGGGTGCCGTGGGCCGAGATCCCGCGGACGGGCATCGAGGGCGTGGACAGCGACCTGATGGCCTCGGCGGCGGAACTCGGCTACCGGATCCGGCTCGTGGCGATCGCCAGCCGCAGCGACGACCGGCTCGCGATGCGGGTCGCGCCGGCCCTGGTAAAGATCGGCACGCCGCTCGCCGAGACCCGCGGGGCCTTCAACGCCGTGAGCATCGTCGGTGACGCCGTCGGGCGGATGTTCTTCCACGGCCTGGGCGCCGGGCAGATGCCGACGGCCTCGGCGGTGGTCGCCGACATCATCGACACCGTCGTGGGCCGGGCCGCGATCACCTTCCGCACGACCGGCGTGCTCGACGCCGAGAGCCCGGCCGCCCGGATCGGCGGCGTCGATCTCGTCCAGAAGCACTTCCTGCGGGTCCATGCGGACGATCGCCCCGGCGTGCTCTCGCGGATCACCGGGATTCTCGGGGAGCACGGCATCTCGATCGCGTCGGTGATCCAGCGTGATCCGGCCGGCGCCGGCGGCGTGCCGCTGGTGATCATGACCCACGCCTGCGGCACCAACGCCGTGGCGAAGGCCCTCGCCCACATCGACGCCTCCGACGTCGTCTCCGGAACGACCGTCTGCCTCGGCGTGCTGGACGACTGACGCCCGCCGCCCCGGAGCCTTCCCCCATGAAATACGTGATCGTGATCCCGGACGGCGCCGCCGACGCTCCGCAGGAGTCGCTCGGGGGCCGCACGCCGTTCCAGGCCGCCCACACGCCGGCGCTCGATGCCTTGGCAGCCCGCGGTCGCGTCGGACTCACGAATCACGTGCCCGACAGCCTGCCGCCGGGCTCCGAAGTGGCCTGCATGAGCCTGATGGGCTACGACCCGCTCACCTTCTTTACCGGTCGCGCACCGCTCGAAGCGGCGGCGCAGGGCATCACGCTCGGCCCCGACGACTGGGCGGTGCGGTGCAACCTCGTCACGATCGCCGGGCAGACGATGGAGGATTTCACGGCCGGCCACATCACCACCGCCGAGGGCACGGAACTCCTCGCCGCCTGCCAGCGCGGCCTCGCGGCCGAGTTTCCCGGCCTCGCGGCCTCGTGGTCGTTCGTGCCGGGCGTCAGCTACCGCAACCTGCTGATCCACCGGGGCGCGCCGGGTACGGCCCCATTCGACGGCAGCCTGCGGGCCACGCCGCCACACGACCTGATGGACAAGTCCGTCATCGACGATTTTCCCAGGGGCACCGGCAGCCGGCTGCTCACCGAGATCATGTCACGAAGCGCCGACTGGCTCCGCGACCATCCCGCGAACCGGGCGCGGGTCGCCGCCGGCAAGCGGCCGGCGACGCACGTCTGGCTCTGGGGCGTCGGCCGGGCGCCGGCATTCGAGCCCTTCACCGCCAAGTACGGCATGTCGGGCACGATGATCACGGCGGTGGACCTCCTCCGCGGCCTCGCGGCCCTCGCCGGCTGGAAGCGGTTGGAGGTCGCCGGGGCGACCGGCTACCTCGACACCGACTACGCGGCCAAGGGCCGGGCGGCGATCGCCGAACTGGCCGCGGCCGACCTCGTCTGCGTGCACGTCGAGGCCCCGGACGAGGCGAGCCACGAGGGCAATGCCGTCGAAAAGGTGAAGGCGATCGAGGAGATCGACGCCAAGATCGTGGCGCCTCTGGCCGCCCATCTCGGCTCGCTCGGCGACCACCGGATCCTCGTCTGCCCCGATCACCCCACGTTCATCACCACCAAGACCCATTCCCGCGGCCACGTGCCCTTCGTCATGGCCGGCACCGGGATCGCCCCGTCCGGCCAGCGCACCTACGACGAGGTGGCAGCCGCCTCGTCGGGGCAGCGGATCGAGCCCGGCTGGCGGCTGATGGGCGAGTTTCTGAAGTCTGGTTCCTGAAGCCCCGTTCTCGAAGGAAGCCTGAAAGAGGAGTTGGAGCAGCAGATGGCCCTTGTTGTGCAGAAATTCGGTGGCACGAGCGTCGCCGACGCGTCCAAGATCAAGGCAGCCGCCGCCAAGGCGATCGCCCGCCATGCGGCCGGCGACCAGGTCGTCGTGGTGGTCAGCGCCATGGGCCACCAGACCGACATCCTCGTCGATCTGGCCAAGGAGATCACCGACCGCCCCAGCGGCCGCGAGATGGACATGCTCCTCTCCACCGGCGAGCAGGTGAGCGTGGCGCTGTTCGCCATGGCCGTGCAGGCGGCTGGCCACCAGGCGGTGAGCCTCACCGGCGCGCAGATCGGCATCCGCACCGACAGCACGCACGGCAAGGCCCGGATCCGCTCGATTTCCACCGATCACGTGAAGTCGTTGCTCGACTCCGGCGCCATCGTGATTGCCGCCGGCTTCCAGGGGATCGACCAGAACGGCAACATCACCACGCTCGGCCGGGGAGGCTCCGACACCACGGCCGTGGCCCTCGCCGCCGTGTTAGACGCCGACCTCTGCGAGATCTACACCGACGTGGACGGGATCTACACCACCGATCCCCGCATGCTGCCCGACGCCCGCCGGCTGGGGTCGATCTCCTACGACGAGATGCTCGAACTCGCCAGTCTCGGGGCCGGCGTGATGCACTCCCGGTCGATCGAGTTTGCCAAGAAGTTTGGCGTGAAGGTGGTGGTGCGGTCGAGCTTCAAGGACATCCCCGGCACGCTCATCCTCGCCGCCGATCTGGCCGTGAAGCGGCCGGTGAGCGGCGTGGCGCTCGCCAAAGACGAGGCCCGAATCACCCTCGAGGGCGCACCCGACCAGCCCGGCTCCAGCCACGCTCTCTTCTCGGCGCTTGCCGAGTCGGGGATCGCGGTTGACATGATCGTGCAGAACGTGGGGCAGGGGGGCCGGGCCGACATCTCGTTCACCGTGCCCGAGGACGATCTGGCCGACGTCCTCGAGCGGACCGAGCGGGTCGCACGGGCCATCGGCGCCGAAGGAGTGTCGCACGACCACCGCATGGCGAAGGTTTCGGTGGTGGGCGTGGGCATGGAGGACGAGGAGGGGGTGGCCGGCCGGATGTTCTCCGCACTCTCGGCGGAGAAGGTCAACGTCCACATGATCACCACCAGCGAAATCAAGATCTCCGCGCTCGTGGATCGGACCGACGGCCCCGCAGCAGTGAAGGCGGTGCACAAGGCCTTTGGCCTGCACGATGCCGGCGGCGAGGCAGTGGACGCGACCGCGGGGGGAGCGCTTCCCAAGTCAACCCCGCTCGACGTCGTCCGCCGGCTCGAGGGAATGGAGGATCTGGCGATCGAAGACTGCCATCTCGACTCGTCCCAGGCACTCGTCATTTTCACCGACCTTCCCGACACTCCCGGCGTGGCCGCCGATGTCTTTCGCGAGGTGGGCAAGGCCGGACTGCTCGTGGACATGATCGTCCAGAGCCATCCCAGGAACGGCCGGGCCCAGCTGTCGTTCACCGTTCCGGCCGAAAGCCGTGACCGGGCGATCGAGGTGGCTGGAGCCATCGCGGCGGCTCGCGGCGCAACCGTGGCCGACGTCCCGCACGTGGCCAAACTCTCGATCACGGGCGTCGGCATTCGCAGCCACGCGGGCGTGGCCGACCGGCTCTTCAAGCCGCTCGCCGACGCCGGCGTGAACATCGACCTCGTGAGCACGAGTGAAGTCCGCCTCAACGTGATCGTGGCGGCCGAGCACGGCGAGACATCGTTGAGGGTGCTGCGGAAGGCCTTCGGCGTCTGACGTCACGCCTGGCAAGGGCTGTTGCCCAGGAAGCCCAAGCGCGTCAGCGATGGGGGCCTGCGGCTCCATCGCGCAGCGAGATTCGCCGCCCCGACGAGATCGACTGGGGCCCCACGAGCCGCACCCGATACGTTCCCGCCATCGCGCCGTCGCCTTCCTGTCGCCCAGCGGCGTCGCACGACCCACGCTGGCTCATGTGCAGGTTGCCAACCGGCACCTACGGGACCGCAGGAAGCGTAACGCCGGCAGGCGTACGGCACTCGCGAGTGAGCCACGTCAGCCGCCGAGCACGTTGTCCAAAACTTCTTCGGCGACGTAGATCGGGAGGTTTGGCTCGCTGGTCACCGCCACTGCGATCGCGTCGGAGGGCCGCGAGTCGATCTCCACGACCTCGCCGTCCTTGAGCACGCGGATCACGGCGTAGTAGGTGTGATCCTTCAACTCAGAGATCACCACATCCTGAAACTCGCCGCCGAGCAGCTCCACCGCCGCCACCAGGAGGTCATGGGTGAGGGGCCGCGGCGACTGGTGATGCTTCACCCGCCGATCGATGCTCGTGGCCTCGAAGAGGCCGATCAGGATGGGGAACGTCCGGTCGCCCTCGACCTCCTTCAGGTAGACGACCTGCTGGTCGTTGATCTCGCTGATGATGATCCGCGAGAGTTCCATCTGGACGCTCATGAGACGTTGCTCCACAACGGGCAGGGGCCGCAGCGGGGCGACTTGCGGCCCCGCCCGGATGTCGAGTCTACCCGACAGCGACCGGCAGCCAGAGGGGTCAGGCGGGAGCCTGCCGCCGCCGCAGGTCGTCGAGCGCCGCCCGCCCCTTGGACAGCTTGTCCTCGAGTTCGGCCAGCTGTGCCCGCTCCTTGGCGATCACGGCCTCCGGAGCCCGCGACACGAACGACTCATTGGCGAGCTTTTGCCGTTTGGCGGTGAGGAAGCCCTCGGTTTTCTCGTTTTCCTTGAGCAGCCTCGCAATCTCGGCGGCCACGTCCACGAGGCCCGCCAGATCGACGAACACCTCGCAGCCCGCCGCTGAGGCCGTGGCCGCCGAGGGGGGCGCCGAGGCCGTGGGCCCGAGCGCCGCCAGGTCGGCCACGGCCATCGATTCGATCGCCGCCCGCATCGGCTCGAGAAGCGCTGCCGTCTCCGCCGACGCGCGGACCGCAGCGGTCACGCGGGTCTTCGGCGGCACATTCTGCCGCGCGCGAATCTCGCGGATCGCCGACACGACCGCCAGGAACGTGCCAAACCGCGTCTCGGTCGCCTGATCGATCCAGGCCTCGGGCGGAACCGGCCACCGGGCCACCATCAGCGACTCTGCCAGCGGCGATGACGGATCGTCCCACGGCATCCGCCGGCCACCGGCCGCCGCGTGCAGGTGCTGCCAGATCTCCTCCGTCACGAATGGCATGATCGGATGAAGCAGGCGGAGGATCGTGTCGAGCCCGAGGAGCAGCATCGCCTGCGCCCGCTCGCGATGGGCGGGCTCAGCCAGCCGGGCCTTGCAGAGTTCGAGGTAGGCGCTGCAGTAGTCGTCCCAGGCGAAGGCGTAGAGCTCGCGGGCGAGTTCTGCGAACTTGTAGTCGGCAATCGCCCGGGTGGCGTTTCGGGTCACGCTCGCCAGCCGCGACAACAGCCATTGGTCCTCGAGCGGGAGCGAGCTGACCTCACCCATTGCCGCGAGCGGACCGGGCGTGGAGCCCTCGAGGTTCATGAGCACGAATCGGGTGGCGTTCCAGAGCTTGTTGGAGAAGTTGCGACCGGCCTCGAACTTCTCGCTCACGGCGGGTCCGCGGGGCAGGTCGAGATCGGCCGCGGCGTTGGCCCACTGTGTGCGGAACGGCTTGCCGCACTTCGGGCAGTCGATCCTGGGCTTCACGCGGTTCTGCACGGTCTGCTCGACAAGGTGACCGCAGGCCGGGCACTGGAAGTCCACCGGCATCCGCACGTCCTGGGTCTCCGTGGCCATGCCGGCCAGGGCAAACCGCAGCGCGTCGGCGCCGAGCGAGTCGATCACGTCCACGGGGTCCACGCCGTTTCCCTTGCTCTTGCTCATCGTCTCGCCGTAGCGGTCGAGGATCTTGGGATGGATGTAGACCTCGTGAAACGGGATTTCGCCGGTGTCGAACACGCCCATGATCACCATCCGCGCCACCCAGAGCGTGAGGATGTCGCGGCTGGTGACGAGTGCGGCGGTGGGATAGAAGGTCTCGAGCTCCGCCGTGGCAGCGGGCCAGCCCAGCGTGGAGTGCGGCCAGAGGGCCGACGAGAACCAGGTGTCGAGGACATCGGGGTCGCGCACCAGCGGTTGCCCGGCCACGCTCTCCGTGCCGAGCGACTCCTCGGACGAGCAGACGAACCAGCCTCCCGCCTCGTCGCTCCGCCAGGCGACCGTGTCGCGGCCCGCGAACGACTTGGCGAGGTCGGCCTCGCTCACGCCCGCCACGTGCCAGATCGGAATCCGGTGGCCCCACCAGAGCTGGCGGCTCACCGGCCAGTCGCGCTTCTCGGAGAGCCAGTCGAGGTAACTCTTCGCGTAACGCTCCGGCACGATGCGGATCCGCCCCTGCGCCACCGCGTCGAGCGCCGGCTGCGCGAGTTCGTCCATGCGGATGAACCACTGGTCGGCGAGGTAGGGCTCGATCGGTGTCTTCGAGCGGTCGGAGTGGGCCAGCTCGATCAGCCGGTCTTCCACCTGCTGGAGCTGCCCGGCCGTTTCGAGGTCGGCCACCACCTTCTCGCGAGCTTTCCGGATCGTGAGCCCCTGGTAGGGGCCGGCCTCGGCGTTGAGCGTGCCCTCGGGGTTGAGGATGTTGAGCATCGGCAGCCCGCGGCGACGGCCGACGTCGTAGTCGTTGGGATCGTGCGCGGGCGTGATCTTCACGCAGCCGGAGCCCATCTCCGGCTTGGCCCACTCGTCGGCCACCAGCGGAATCGCCCGGCCGAGCAGGGGCAGGCGGACGTGCCGGCCGGCCTTTGCCATCGCGGCGAGGGTTTCGAGGTGCGGGAGCAGGTCGCGGCGGCGGGCCGCGAGGTCGTCGATGGCGGCGTCGATCTCCGGCTGCTCCTTCGCCGCGGCAGCCGCCCGCTTCTCGCGGAGCGCCGCCGCGGCGGCGTCGAGGGCGAGGGCAGGGGAGGGGTGCACGGCCACGGCGGTGTCGCCGAGCAGCGTCTCAGGCCGCGTGGTCGCCACGGTCACGCTCGTCGGCTCGCCCGGCTGGGGGTCGATCACCTCGTAGCGAATGTGCCAGAAGTGGCCCTTCACCTGTTCGTGAAACACCTCGTCGTCGCTGACAGCGGTCTGCAGGAACGTGTCCCAGTTGACGAGCCGCTTGCCGCGACGGACGAGCCCCTTCTGGAAGAGTCGCAGAAACGCCTCGCGGACGGCCGTCGCGCAGCGGTCGTCGAGCGTGAACCGCGTGCGGTCCCAGTCGCAGCTCGCGCCCAGGTCGCGGAGCTGGCCGAGGATCCGCTTCTCGTACTGCTCCTTCCAGGCCCAGAT
>JBBAVQ010000108.1:0-1289 GCA_040397625.1 Pirellulales bacterium
ATCACCATCATGAACGGAAACCCGAGCCAGACGTTGGCAATGATGCAAGCCTCGAAGGCCCGCAGTGGCTCGCCGAGCCAGTTCACCGCCGGCAGGCCGAGCCACTTGCCCAGCATTAGGTTCACGGCGCCGTACTCGTAGTCGAACATACCCCGCCAGGTGAGCGCGGTGATGTAGGCGGGCACGGCCCAGGGAATGATCAGCAGCAGGCGGTAGATCGCCTTGCCGCGGATCGGGCCGTTGAGGGCCACGGCGAGCATCACGCCCAGGGCCACGTGCAGCGACACGTTGATCACCGTCCAGAGGATTGTCTTCAGGAACACCCCCGACAGTCCCCAGAGCTTCGGATCGGAGAGCACTTCGGCGTAGTTCTGCAGGCCCACGACCCGCCAGTCGCGAAACCGCACCAGCGACATGTCGGACAGCGAGAGCACGAGGTTCCAGACGAACGGAAACACGATCACGGCGAAGATCACCGCCACGGCGGGAAGCGCGAAGGCATAGGCGGTGGGGTTGCGGCGAAGATCCGCGAGGAAGGCGAAGAACGTGGGCAGCTGTCGCACGAGGAGGGCGAGCAGGCAAAGGCCCACGATGGTCGCGAGCACGGGCACCAGCGGGCTGGGCTCGATCCGGCGGTGCATCGAGTCGATGAAGCCCTCGGCGTCGTGCTGCATCCGCTCGGCCGCGGCGGCAGGCTCGAGCGACCCGCCGAGCACTGCCTGGTAGGCGGGCCGCATGCCGTCCCACACGGCCCTGAGCTCCGTCGCCACCGGCATCAGCCGGCCGTTTTCAAGCTGGGCCCGCGAGGCGGCGAGCGTGGCGTCGGTGGAAAACACGGGGTCGTCCCAGACGGTCTTTCGGGCGGGCAGCATCCGCAGTCGCTGCACGAGCCGCCGCTGCACGGTGTCAGACGCCATGTGCCGCACGAAGCCCATCGCGGCCTCCGCTGCGGCGCCGCGGGCGTTGGCGTTGAGCGAGTAGCCCTTGGGAGCCACCATCGGTCGCATGGGCAGGCCGGTGGCGTCCACCGTGGGCAGCACGGCCACCGCCGCGTCGATCTCGGGATTCTCCAGGTAGTCCGACCAGCTCCAGTCGCCATTGACGATCATCGCGGCCCGGCCCGTCTTGAAGAGCGAGTCGGCCAGTTCGTAGTCGCAGTTCGCCGGGGCCACCTTGTGGACGTCGCGGAGATCGCGGATGAACCCCAGCGCCGCCGTCATGGCCGGCGTGCCGAGGTCAGGCACCGGCGGTGATGACTCCGGCTCGCGAAACACCCAGCCACCGAAGCC
>JBBAVQ010000108.1:1389-9283 GCA_040397625.1 Pirellulales bacterium
GTGGTGAGGCCGCCTTCGACAAACGCGGCCCGCTCCGCCTCGGGCAGCCAGGGGGATAGGTCGCGGATCAACCCCATGGTGTGAAAGGTGTCGAGCACGTCCGACGGCCCATACACCAGTTCGGGCCCGGCGCCCGCCAGGGCCGCGGCCTGAAAGCCGCTGCGGAGTTCCTCGGTCTCCTTGTAGAGCGGCCGGATGCGGACGTCGGGATGCTCCGCCTCGTAGCGGGCGATCTCGTCGGCGAGAAACTCCCGCTCGTTTGGCCGCGACTGGTGCCAGATCGTCACCACCTGCCGCGCGTCATGCGGGCCGCAGCCCGCCGCGGCAGCCGCGAGCGATACCACGAGGACCACGCGAACGGTCCGCAGCAGGCTTCCCATGCGACGCGATCACTCCGACCGGGTGACGCGAAGGACGACGCCCTCGAGCGGCGGCAGCGTGACGAGCGTCACGTCGCCCTCGGGCTTGATGGCGATTTTGTCGAACTCCCCCGACGCGGTGAACGCCTGGCTGAGTGTCGAGCCCTTCGGCGTCGGCACGCGCCACGTGAACGCCGCGTCGCCGCGGTTGAAGCCGACGAGCAGTTCCTCGCTGCCCTCGGTCCGCCGGAACGCGAGAAACTTGGCAGCGTCGTCCGCCGGCAGAAACTCGATCGTGCCCTTCCGCAGGCACGGAAATCGCTGGCGGAGCGCGATCGCCGCCCGGTAGAAGTCGAACATCGCCTGGTCAAACGCCACTGTCTGCGGGGGACGGGCGCGGCCGCGCGGATCGGACGCCTGCGGCTCGAACGTCATCTCGGGCCAGACCATCGGCATCCGGTCGCAGGGGTCGTCGGCCCCCCACATGCCCGCCTCGGTGCCGTAGTAGACCATCGGCGCTCCGGGGTAGGTCATCTGCAGCAGGGCCACCATCCGCTGGATCCGGCGGTCGCGGGCGTCGGGCTTTCGCAGGTTGTAGTCGTCGTGCGATCGCGGCGAGACGGAGATGTCGTAGTCGAACTTTGCAGGCTGTTCGTAGGGCCTGCGGGCGGCATTGACGATCATCGACGCCAGCCGGTCGGTGTCGTGGGAATCGACGAGGTTGAGCATCGCGTAGCGCATCGCCGGCGGATGGTCCTCGAGGCGGTCGGCAAACTCCTTCGTCGCCTTTCCCGCGGCGAGCGTGGAGTCGATCAGGTAGCCCTTCGTCGGAAACGAGAAGCCGTAGTAGTTCATCGTGGCGTCGAAGGCGCCCTCGTCGAGGAACCGGCTGGCTTCGTCCCATTCCTCGGCCACGGTGTAGGCCTCGGGGTTGATCGACTGCACGAGCGCGTGCCAGTCGCGCCAGAAGGCCACGGGCACCTCGCGGGCCACGTCGAGCCGCCAGCCGTCGATGCCGTCTTTGGGGTCGCCGTCGCCGTCGGGATCCATCCACCGCCGGGTGATGTCGAGCACGTAGGCCTTGGGGCCGGCGTGGAGATTTTTCTTCGAGGCGTCGTCGGCGAACTCGGGGAGCGTGTCCACGCCCCACCAGCACTTGTATTTGAACTCGTTGGCCGGCGTGGAAGGGTCGTCGTACTTCTCGACCGTGTACCACTCCGTGTAGGGCGAGGCTTGCTGCTTTTCCCGCAGATTTCTGAAGGCGAAGAAGTCGCGGCCGGTGTGGTTGAACACGCCGTCAAGCACCACCCGCATGCCCCGGGCGTGCGCCTGCTTCAAGAGTTCGAGGAACAGCCGGTCGGCTTTCGTCCATTGCCAGGTCGCGGGGTCGCTCGTCTCCCGCTCCATCGCCGCGAGGTCGCCGGCGGGATCAGGGCCGAAGTGGGGATCGACGTGGTGGAAGGAACTGCCGTCATACTTGTGGAGCGAGCGGGCGTGAAACACGGGATTGAGGTAGATCGCCGTGATCCCGAGATTCTTGAGGTAGTCGAGCCGGTCGATGATGCCCTGGAGGTCGCCGCCGTAGCGGCGGTGGAACACTCCGTGCTCGAAGAAGTTTTCACCAATCTCCTTCTCCCACGCCGCGCGGGCATACCAGTCGCCAGTCCAGGGAGACACCTCCCATGAGGCCGGCACGGTGTCTTCAAGGGACTCCCTCGTGGGGTCGTTGGAGCGGTCGCCATTGGCGAATCGCTCGGGAAAGATCTGATAAAAAACGGCGTCCGCAACCCAGTCGGGCACGTGGGCGGGGGACTCGGCGCGGGTTGGAGGGTCCGACAGGCCCAATACCGCACAAAACGCGGCACACGCGAAAATAACTCGCCCCCAGCGATCCCTCATGGCTCCGCTCCCGTATGGCACGTGACTGGCTTCCGGATACTATCGAGGAAATGCTCGATACAAGGCCCGATTGCCATGGTCCCGAAACTTGCCCTTAGCATAGACTCTGTGGTATAAATTATTTTTCGCAACTGATGGCGTGAAAAACAGGTGCGTCATGATGGATTTCGTTCTGCGGCCTGAGTGGCTTCGGGCAGTCGTATCTTCCCGGGCGTTCTGTGCTGCTGTTTTGCTGGTCTCCGCTCTGGGGATGATTCTCTCCGCTGGGACGGCCGTCGCCGTCGATACGTCGGCCCCTGCCATCCTGCAGTGGTTCGATTCGACCTACGGCACCCAGGAGAAGCGCGTCAGCGACTTCTTCAAGGCCGGCTACGGGTCTACCTGGATCCCCCCCACTGGGCGAGCCGACTCGGGCAACCAGTCGGTGGGCTACGACGTCTTCGACCGCTTCGACCTGGGCTCGACGAACAACAAGACACTCTACGGCACCGAAACGGGGCTGCGCACGTTTGCGTCGGCCATGCACCGCGCCGGCGGCGACGTGATCGTTGACCTCGTCTGGAATCACAATGGCTTCAGCAACTCGGGCAACACCGGCTTCGCCGCCGCGGGTGGCTATCCGGGCTTCGTGCTTTCGGCCGCGGGGGTCCCAGACGGAGATTTCCACGGGGGCTTTGAGACGGGCGACCTCAACGGCCGCCTCGCCGGGCTGATCGATATCAAGCACGAGACGAACCTGCAGTACATCCGGCAACCGGTCGCCTCCGGTGACGTACGGAACATCCCGGCCGGCACCTTTCGCAACATCCCGAGCGCCGCCAACGCGCGGTTCTACCCCGATCGCAATCTCGGCGGCACGGCGATCTACAACCCAAAAACCGGCCAGAACACCACGCTCTATTCGTTCAACACGGGCAACGCCACGGCCGGTGACGCCGTCACCGAAAACGCCACGGGCCTGCTGATGCGAAACGCCCGCTGGCTCGTCAATGACGTGGGCGTGGATGGCTTCCGGCTCGACGCCGCCCGCCACTTCGAGCCCTGGGTGATGAACTACTTCGACGAGGCGGTCTACCGGGCGAACCGGCGGACGCTCCTCAACGGGGCCCCGCGGGAGGTGTTCAGCTTCAGCGAAAGCGCCTCGACCGACCGCGCCAACCTGATGTCGCAGTTCGTCCGCAAGGACATCGGCTCGATTCCCGCCACCCAGATTGGCGGCAATCGCGACGCCTTGGATTTCGCCCAGTTCTGGCCGATCAAATACAACCTTTCGAGCAACGGCACGGCCAACGACTTCCGCAGCATGGTGTATGCGGGCCTCGACGTCTACGACGACGGCCGTGTGAATGGCTCGTCGGGCGTGGTGTTCGTGCAGAGCCACGACGACTTCGGCCCCGACATGATGAACGTGGCCTACGCGTTCTCACTGATGAGACCGGGCAACGCGCTTGTCTACTACAACGCGTATGAGCACTACGATCCAAACCGGACGTTTCCGAAGCCGGGCCGGGGCGACGCCCTCGGCAACTTTGGATCGACGATCACCACGCTCGTCGACCTTCGCAATCGCTATGGACGCGGCGACTACCGCGAGCGATTCATCGAGAAGGAAAACTATGCGTTCGAGCGGAGCAACGCGGCGCTCGTGATGCTCAGCAACCGCAACGACTCCGGCTACGACGCCCGGACGATTGCCGTGGACTTTGCCCTTGGCGACCGGCTCGTGGAACTCACGGGCAATGCGGCCAAGGCCAATGCCACGTTGGGCGCGGGCACGATCCCCGAGGTGGTTGAAGTGGTGGGCAGCTCGTCCAGCCGCTCCGTCAACGCCCGGTTTCTGCGAAATAACGGCAAGGATCAGGGCTACCTCGTCTACGGCCTGCCGACGCCGAAGTCAGCGGCCGGAATCGAGTTTTCGGGGTCGGGGGTTGGGCCGGTGATCGCCGGCGACACGCCGCCGAACTTCCAAGGGGGCGAGACCACGGCCCAGACCACGGCGATCCAGATCGCCAACGCCACCTCCCGGCTCGCGGAGATGCAGGTGATCACCGGCAACGCCTTCACGGTTCGGCTGGCCACGCAGGCCGTCACGCTTTCCGGTGGCTATCGCGACCGGTCGGCCGACGGCGACACGGCGATGATCCGCATCAACGAGGGGCTCGATCTCAACGGCAGCGGCGGCGTTGACGTGACCACGCCCGGGGATGTGTCGTATGGATTTGAGAACTTCACCACCACCCGCGTCACGGGGTATTCGCAGTCGAGCGGCAACGGCCTTTACGAGCAGGCGATCAACGCCGCGCTGCTGCCCGAGGGGATGAACTTCCTCACCGTCCGTGCCTACCGGCAGCGGAGCGACGGCGGGCCGGCAGTCTTCAGCGACTTCAAGGACGTGCTCTATGTGGACCGCCTCAAGCCCGAGGCGGCGTTCAACCAGTATGTCCCCTTCTCCGGCGGCACCGGCAACAACGACGTCTGGATCAAGTCCACCGACGGCACCGCCGACCGGGTGAACATCTTCCAAAACGTCGCCGCGACGGTGAGCGATGCCACGATCCTGTCGTGGGTGAACGCCGGCCAAGGGGCCACCGACAAACTCGATCGCGACATCTTCAAGACCGGCTTCTTCGGCGTGCCGAACGGCAACAACACCTACACGGTGGTCACCCGGGAGATCACGGGCAACACCAATATTCAGCGGATCACGGGTCGGACGCCCGCCAGCGGCCGGGGCGCCGGCCTCGGCGACCTGAACTTCGATGGCGTGCGCGATGCCGGCGACATGACCAACGCGAGCTACGGGTTCGAGCGGGTGCTCAACTCACGAAACACCGAGTTCAACGCGGCGTCAGATGCCACCGGCGACGGTTTCGTCGATACCCGGGATCTGCTGCAGTTCGAGGGGCTCCTCACCGGCAGCGCCAACTCGGCTGCTGCGACCGCGCTTGCCGGCGTGAAGTTTCGGCGGATCAACTTCGTGAACGACGCGGTGGTCAATGAGGCGGATCTCGGCGTCCTGCGGGCGTATGCCGCGATGCCCGCCGGAGCCGACGTCTGGACCTACGACCTCGACGTGGACGGCGCGATCGACGACGGCGACGTTCAGATGGCTCAGACGCAGTTCGGCATGGCTCCCACGGCCGGTGTGCCGACGTCGTTGGCGTGGACGGGTGCCGACGCCGTGTCGGGCGGGGCCGGGGTCTGGAGCACCGCGGGTTTGGCGTGGCGTGGCGGCGTCACCAGCAGCACGCTGTCGATGCCCTTGGTGCCCGGCAGTCGGGCGTCGTTTGCGGGATCGGGGGTTGCGGTCACGGTGTCGGGGAGCGTGCTGGCGGCCGGGGGACTCGAGGTCTCGGCTACCGGCCTGTCCACGTTCAGCGGCACCGGGTCGATTCTCCTGAGCGGCAGCGGTGCCGCCGCCCGCGAGATCGCGGTCGCGAGCGGAGCCCACGCCTTGGTGGGAGCGCGGGTCGTCGCGCCCAGCGGCCTGACAAAGTCCGGTAGCGGGCGGCTCACCCTGGCGGCCGCCAACGCCGTAGCGGGCCCTGTTTCGGTTGCCGCTGGAACGCTCGCCGTCGGCAACGCGACCGCACTTTCCAACGCGCCCGTGGAGGTGGCCGGCGGGGAGTTGGCGATCAACGCCGGCCTTGGTGTGAGCGTGGCAGCGCTGAACCTCGGCGGCGGCCGGGTGGACATCGGCACCGGATCGCTCTCGATCGCCGCTGGAGGGATCACCGAGGATTCGCTCGTTGCCGCGCTGCTCGCCGGGCGAAACGGCGGCACCTGGGACGGTACCACGGGGATTCGGTCCTCCGCCGTCGCCGGCCTCGTGGCCGGCGGCGAGCAGCGGACGGTCGGATGGCTTGCCAACGCAGACGGCTCGCTCACCGTGGGTGTGGCGGCCGCCGGCGACGCCACCCTCGACGGCGGGATCGACATCCTTGACGTCGGTCTGTTTCTCGCGGCGGGCCGCTTCGACAGCGCCTTGCCGGCGGTCTGGCAGGACGGTGACTACAACTACGACCTCGTGGTGGATGCCCTCGACCTCGCGGAGTTCCTGTCCGCAGGACTCTTCGACCAAGGGATGTACGCCGGCATGTCGGCAGCCGGGACATCCGGACGTTTTGATGCGTCCGTCGCTGCCGTGCCAGAGCCTTCGGTTTCAGCGGTCGCCACGGCTTTTCTTGCAGCCGGCTTTGGTGCCCGGCTGCTGCGGCCGCGGCGGCGTGGTGCCGCCATGGCGGATCACTCGTGCGGCAGAATGGAAGGGAGCCAACCATGTTGAAAGCCATGTCGCCAGCCATATCGCCAACCATGTCGCCAGCCATATCGAAAGCCCGTCGAGTTCGCGCCTTCACGCTCGTCGAGCTCCTCGTGGTGATCGCGATCATCGCCACGCTGATCGGCCTGCTCCTGCCAGCCGTGCAGTCGGCCCGCGAGGCTGCGAGGCGAACGCAGTGCCAAAACCAGCTCAAGCAGATCGGGCTGGCGGTGCTCAACACCGAGGGCTCGGCGCGGATGTTCCCCAGCGGTGGCATCACGCCCTACCCGCGGATCGAAAACTACTCGTCGGGTGGCAAGCCGTTCGGCCCCGACCGGCAAGGGCTCTCCTGGGCGTTTCAGATCCTGCCGTACATGGCGGGGGGCAGCATCGCGGCCATCGCCAATACCGTGCAGATCGCCGGGTCGTCGGTGCCCACTTACTTCTGCCCGTCCCGACGCGGCTCGACCAGCTTCGTCAACACCGACCCGATGCGGATGTCGAACGGCGGAGTCAGCGGCCCGATGACGGTCTGGCTCATGGACTACGCGTCGGCCCACCCAGCTCCCGCCCGCTACGAGAACGCCCCGCTCTTTGACGCTGGCATCAAGATGGGCACCGCGGCCGCCGGCGAACTCGCCACCACCGTCGCCTGTGGCAATGGCTACGGCTTCTGGGGCGCCGGAGCGAGCACGATGGATTTTACGCCCCAGACCCGCACGGCCCTCGGGACGCGCTACACCGGCTTTCGCGGGGTGATGGTCCGCGGCAGTTATTTCGTCCAGAATGGCAACGCGACGAAGCTCGACTACCAGCCCAACACCCGCATCAAGAACATCGCCGACGGCACCAGCAAGACGATGATGATCCTCGAGAAGCGGCTCACCCTGCCCTACACGGCCAACGGGGCCGACGACGACGAGGGATGGTCTTCGGGATGGGACTACGACACCGTGCGGACGACGATCTGCCCTCCCCAGCCCGACGGCGTGCAGAAGATCGCGGGCACCAACGCCTCATTCCGGACGCCCGGCGCGGCTCATGCGGCCGGCTTGAACACCGTGTTCGCCGACGGATCGGTGCGATCGATAGGCTATGACGTCGATCCTGAGACGTTCAACTGCCTCGGGCATCGGGAGGATGGGCAGGCGATCAGCGTCCCGTGACGCCGCCGGCCGGAGTCGTGGCCTCCCGCGAAGGGTGGAGCATGCCATGACCGTGGCTCTCGTGACGTGGCTACGCATGATGCGGGCATCCCAGACCAGGGCACCGCGTCGTCGATCCTGTGGTTTTACGCTGGTCGAGCTGTTGGTCGTGGTGGCGATCATCGCCGTGTTGATCGGGCTGTTGCTCCCGGCGGTGCAGAGCGCCCGCG
>JBBAVQ010000109.1:0-9278 GCA_040397625.1 Pirellulales bacterium
CCCCCCGGCGCCGATCCCACCCTGCCGTGGCGGTGCTGTCGGTGGCGTCGGCCGCGTTGGTGCTGCAGGTGGCAGCCGTGTATCTCGGGGCTGGCCTCGCGAAGTGCAACCCGACGTGGTTCTCGGGGGAAGCGGTGTCCTACGCCCTGTCGGTCCACGATCACGGCAACTCGCTCGGCATGCTCCTGTCACGAGTCGACTGGCTGTCGCGTGCCATCACCTGGCTGATCCTGTCGAGCGAACTGCTTGGACCACTCGTCTTTGTGCTCGTGCCGACGGCCACAGCGAGAGCGACGGTGGCAACGGCCTTCATCCTCTTCCACCTCGCCGTGTGGGCGACCATGTGGGTGGGTCTCTTCGCTCCCGTCGGCATCGTCGCGTGGCTTCCCATGCTGCCCACCGGGGCCTGGAACGCCATGACTGGTCCCCGCAAGCACCCCTCGGCACCGCCCCTGGGCCGCATGGCGTCGCTCGCCTGCAGCGTCGCGCTCGGGCTCGCCCTCGTCAGTTTTCTCGATGGGCTGGGCTCCCTGGGCACCTCACCCCTTGCAGCCGCGATGCGACAGGCGATCCTCGCGGCCGGCCTGGAGCAGCACTGGCCGATGTTTGGCACGATCCCACGGCAGGAGCAGTGGGCCTACGGCGCCGCGACACTGGCGGATGGCCGGGTCGTCGATCTATTGCGGCAGGGCAAACTCCTGCAGCCTGAACGTCCGGACGGTGGCTTCACGGCGTTGGGCACGCATCGATGGCACAAACTGTTCTGGGTCCTGCCTCGGGAGGATTGCCGCGTGTTCGCCGGCCCGGCCGCAGCCGCCCTCGCACGCGACTGGAACGCCCGGCACGGCCCGCAGGACCAGGTCCTATCCCTGCACCTCCGCTTCGCCATGCGGCGCGTGGAGCATGGCCGGGAGGCCCTTCAAGACATGCTGCTCGCGGCCTGGCCATCGCGGGGCAACGGGGGCCGCGGCAACCTCGACAGGCTGCTCGATTCGGCGGCCCAAACCCCCGACGAGATCGTCGTTCCGCGGCGGTGAATCCCCGGCGGATAGACTGGCCGCGGATGGCACCCATGCGAGAGTGGCGAAACTGGCAGACGCGCTGGATTTAGGTTCCAGTGCCGCAAGGCGTGCGGGTTCGACTCCCGCCTCTCGCACTCAACCCATGCCCGCAGCCGCTCAGCGGGCCTGCGGCCGCGTTCGCTCCGCTTCCTGCCGCGGATCGAAGGCGACTCGCGGCACGGGCTTCAACGCCGGACGGCGAACGGCCGTGGATGCATCGCGGGGGTCGGCTTCCTGGTGAGCTGCGGGCTGAACACGGCTCGCTGCCGGACGCTGACCGGTCGGCCGCTGCGTGGGGAACTGGCCGGCCGTCACCGGGATCTTGCGGCGAACCTTCTTGGCTGCCGATTCGTCGAACAGATTTTCGTCCTGAGGCCGGGGCTTCGCCGGAGCCGCTTCGGGCTGAACGGGCTTGGCATCGGCTTCGGGCACCGGAGCCGGAGCGGTGGGCTCCACGCGTGCGGCGGCAGGGTCGGCGGCGTCCGTCGCAGGTGCCGTCGGCTCCGGAGTCTCCGGCTCGGGCGGCAGGGCGGCCCGCGGCTCTTCCGCCGCTGAGTTGCCCGCGGGGTAATCGGGCTCTGGCAACTCCGATGCCTTGGGCCCCAGCGACTCCTCGTCAGGACCAGGCACCGACGACTTCGGCGGCTTCACTGGCGTTGCCGCCTGCTCGTTCGATACCGGCACGACGCCAGCTCCCGGCCAGCGACGCCACTGGGTTCCATAGAAGCCAAACGTGCTCGGCCGCACCGGGCAGTAGGGCACACACGCACCGTCGCGGCAGTCGCGATGATGGCCATGCTTGCACCCGGCAGGACCGCACTGACGACAGGCTCCTCCGGCTGGCTGGACGGAGTGGTCCACGATCGTGCGTGCCGCTTGAGTTTGCTGAGCAGCCGCGGCCCGCCGTTGGCTGGCCGTCAGCGTCGGCGATGCCGCCTGCGCCGTCACGGCCAGAAGGGCGAGCAGGGGAAGAGCCTGCACGGCCTTGCGAACCACCACGGACGGAAGGGGCCTGCTTGCCGGCGGGATAAAGGTGGTCATCGGAACGGTCCTTGAGGCTGTGAAACGGGCCTGCTCACGGCCCGGGAGCCCGATCGGCCGCAGGGTCTTCCCAGCCGGTACGATCAGCACCGTCGTTGCTATCGGCACAACCGGACCTGAATCTTTGGTGATTTCCGGGCCGCACCGATTCGGGGGCCCGCTCTCCGCCAGAAGGTGCGGTTCGTGGAATCCGCCCCCTGACGGCTGTTAGACTCTGTGCTCCTTCCATCCCAGTCCGGCACCGCCGGCTTTTGCCGCCTTTTTGAGTCCCGCTCCCGTGAAACGGATCAACCTCAAGTTTCTGCTCATTCTCATCACCGCCCTGGTGGCGGGCACCGCCGGCCTCTTTTTCCTGAGGCGGTTCCAGGTTCTGCGCAACTCCGGCAACCTGGCCACTCTGGCGAAGCAACGACTCGACGAGGGAAAGCCGGCCGAGGCGATCACGCTCTACGCCCGCTACATCGGCCTCCGGCCGGAAGACGATGCGGCGTTCGCCGAGTATGCGAAGCTGATTCTCGCCCGAGCCGACGCACCCGACGCCACCCGCAACGACCTCGCTCGCGCCTACAACACGCTCGAGACGGCGGTTCGGCGGAATCCCGACAACGACGACCTCCGCCGACGGCTCGCCGAGTTCCAACTGCGAATCGGCCGGTCAACCGATGCCCGCGAACACCTTGAAGTCCTCAGGGAACGGCTCAAGTCCGGCGAACTGAAGGACGCGCCTGCCTCCACCGACGAGGAAGGTCGCAAGCCGCTCGACGCTGATCTCATCGCCATCCTCACCGCCCGGTCGCTGCTGGGGACGAGCGACTTCGAGGAGGCCGCGAAGCTCGTCGCGGAGATGGTCGGCTTTGACATGGAAACGCGGACGTTCTCCGCCGAGGGTGCGACGACGGCGGCGACGGAAGCGTATCTGATGCTGGGCGCGATTCTCGAGGATCGGCTCAACGACAAGGACGCGGCGAGCAAGGTGCTCGATCGACTGGTCGAGGATCAGGCCAAGGACGTGCAGGCGTGGCTGGCCCGCAGCAGCTGGCACCGCCAGCACGGCAACCTCGACGCCGCGGAGGCCGACATCAATCAGGCGATCCAGCTCGACCCCGACAACGTCAACAGCGTGTTCGCGGGGTTCGAACTCGCCCTGGCCCGTAAGGATTTCGAGGCCGCTGCGGCCCTCGCCGAGAGGGGCAGGGAGCTGTCGCCGCGAGACGAACGGGCCTATCGCGGCCTCGCGGCCGTGGCGCTGCAGCGTGGCGACCTCGCCACCGCGGAGCAGGTGCTCCTCGACGGGATCGAACAACTCCCGACCAAGGCTTCGCTGCTGCTGATGCTCTCCGACACCCTGCTCCAGCAGAACAAACTCGAGGAGGTCGCCCAGTCGATCGCCCGCATCAAGGAACTCTACGGCTCCTCGAGCCCGGCCGTGGGCCTGCTCGAAGGCCGGCTGCTGGTGGCTCAGCGGAAGTGGGCCGACGCCAAAGCGAAGCTCGAGTTGGTCCGGCCGATGGTCGTCGGGGCGCCCGACCTGGTGCGGCAGGTCGATCTCTACCTCGGCCAGTGCCACGCCAATCTCGACGAGTACGATGCTCAGTTGGACGTCAACCGTCGCGTGCTCAGCGAGGACCCCAGCTCGCTGGCCGCTCGGGCCGGTACCGCCGCAGCGCTGGCAGCGGCCGGCAAGCCTGACGAGGCCCTTGCCGAGTTCGAGGCGATCGCGGCAGCCCTCCCCGCCGAGCGTCTCGCCTCGGTTCCGCAGGTCTGGTATCCGCTCCTCCAACTCCGCATGCAGCAGCAGGCCAAGCAGCCGGCGGCGCAGCGGGACTGGAGCAGCGTCGATCAGTTGATCGATTCTCTCGAGCAGTCGGCCGCGATGACACCGACCCAACTGGCCCTGCTGCGGGCAGACGTGCTCGTCCGCAAGGGAGAGATCGATTCGGCGCGGGAGATCCTCGAGCAGGCGAGTCGCGACGACGGCGGTCCGCAGGTCTGGGCCGCCCTCACGATGCTCGTGCTCCGTACCGGGGGCAGTGAAGAGGCCGCAGCCGTGTTCGAACGCGTGCCCGCAGACGTCGCAGCATCCGCGGCCCTGCTCACCGTCCGCGCGCAGGTGTCGGCCGGCCGCGATCCTGAAATCCTCGCCCAGGAACTCGCGGCGATCGAGAAGCAGGCGGAGAGCCTCCAGGCCAGCGACGAGGTCGCGAACGTGCTCTCGACGATCGCCGCCATCTATCTCTCGCGCGGCGACCTGGCGCCGGCCGAGCGGCTGTGGCGGGACATCGCCAAGCGGCAGCCGGACAACATCCGGGCCCGCGAGGCGGTGCTCGAACTCGTCATCAATCAAAACGACATCGAACGCGCGAAGGAAGCGGCGGCCGACGTCGCCGAGGCGGCAGGCGGCACCTCGGCGCGGGCCCGCGTCGCCGAAGCCAGCGTGAAGATCTTCGAAGTGCGGGAATCGCTGAAGAAGCGGCAGAAGTCGGGCGACGCCGACGCCACCCTGACGCCCGAAGAGCAGCGGCTGGTCGACGAGGCCCGCAACATGCTGATCGAGGCGGAGAACGACCGCCCTGGGTGGGGCCAGATCCAGACCCTGTTCGCAGAAATCGAGTCGCTCCGCGGCAACACGCTCGGCGCCATCGATCGACTCAAGAAGGCGGTGGCCCTCGGGCCGTCGAACCCCGCGGTGATCCGCCGACTGGTGGCCCTGCTCTACACGGTGAACCGGCTGGAAGAGGCGCAGGCGATGCTGGCCAACCTGGGCGCTGAAGGAGAGGTCGGTTCCGACCGACTCACCGCCGAGAGGGAGCTCCAGGCCGGCAAGGTCGACGAGGCGATCGCCATGGCGGAACGAAGCGTGGCGAAGGATTCCACCAATGCCGACGACCTCCTCTGGCTCGGCCAGCTGCTCGACCGATCCGGCAAGAAGGAGCGGGCAGGCGAGGTGCTCTTGCAGGCTACGCAGGCCGCCCCCGAACGGTCCGACGTGCAACTGGCCTTGTTCGCGCATCAGTCCGCCACGGGCAAGAAGCAGGCGGCGGAGCGGACGCTGGAGCGGGCGACCGAAATGATGGAGCCGCCGCAGAAGCAACTCGCCCTCGGTCAGGGGCTCGAAATGCTCGGGCGGCTCGACGAGAGCGAGGCTTCCTTCCGCGAGGCGGTGAAGGTCGCGCCGGACAACCTGGAGACGCATCGCGCGCTCGCCTCGTTTCTGGTCCGCTGCGGCCGACTCGTGCCGGCGCAGCAATCGCTGCAGGTCATCCTCGACTCCAAGGACGACTCCAAGGTGTCCAACGCGACGAAGGCGTGGGCGCGACGACTGAGCGCCGAACTGATCGCCGAGCGTGGGAGTTTCCGAGAGATGCAGCGGGCCATGGACCTGCTCAAGCTCAACGTGGACGACAGGGGAGAGGTGGCCCTCGACGACGCCCTGCTCCAGGTGAAGCTCCTCACGAACCGCCCCGAGCCGGCCAGCTGGAAGCGGGCGATCACGATCCTGGAAGATCTTGCCCGCCGGCAGCCACTCGTCATGGGACAGCGGATCATGCTCGCCCAGCTCCAGGAAAAAGTCGGCCGCTGGGATGAATGCCGCAACGAGCTGATCGCGGTCACGGCCGCCCCCAACGTGCCCCCCGCCTACGTGGCCATGCTGATCGAGAAGATGATCGACCACGGGGAGATCGTCGCCAGCCGGCAGTGGCTCTCACGGCTGCAGAAGTCGACTCCGGAGTCGGCCATCACGATCGCCCTCGAGGCCAAGCTCGCCATCGCCGAGAACGACCGGAAACTTGCCGCTGAAGCGGCCCGCAAGCTCATGCCTGGAGGCGTGGTGTCGGGCAGCGAGCCGGGCCAGCTCAACGCCGTGGCGAAGCTCATGGAGCAGCTCGGCTTTCCCAAGGCCGCGGACAAGGTGTTCACGCAGTACGCCGAACTCTCCCCCGAGGGCGCCGTGGCCCGCGCCGAGTTCCTGGGGCGGCAGAAGCGGGCCGAGGAGGCGCTCGACATCCTCGAGGCCCGTTGGAGCGAACTTTCCCTGGAACGCGTGCTCGCCACCGCCGTGCAGGTGGCCCGCGTTCAGGACGACCCCAAGGCGTGGACCACCAGGATCGAGCCCTGGTTCGCCAAGGCAAAGCGGGTTGACCCCGGCTCCGTCGTGATCGAGTTGCTGGAGGCGGAACTCCTCTCCCTCGACGCGAAGCTCGAGGATGCGGAAACGATCTACCGAAAGCTGCTCAACAAGACCGACATGGACACGACACAGAAGGCGATCATTTCGAATAATCTCGCGTTCCACCTCGCCAAGCCAGGATCGACCGCCGAGGCGCGAAAGCTGATCGACGCGGCCATCGACGAACTCGGCCCGCTTCCAGACCTGCTCGACACCCGCGGCATGATCCACATGGCGGCCGGCGAGAGTCAGGAGGCGGTGGCCGACTTCTCCGAGGCGGTCCTGCAGCCGACTGACGTGAAGTTCCTCCATCTGGCCTGGGCGCAGTTCGAAGCCGGCGACAAGTCGGCAGCGAAGGCGTCGCTCGACGCGGGCCGCCGCCGTGGACTGACCTCATCGCGATTGTCACCGGAGGATCGCGATCGGCTGGCCAAGCTCGAGGCGGCATTCGGTCAGCAGGCCGAGGCAGTTGAACCGCAGGGCTGATACACCGAGGCGCTGACGAATCCACCGCTGGGCCGATGCCCGTGGGGCGATCACGTCATCCCATCAGGTCATCCTTGAAGCATCCTTGATCGAGCAAGCGCGTCTTCGGCCTCGGGAATCAGACCCGCCCGCATGCAGGCGACGCTGAGTGCCGTGTAGCTGAAGGGGTCCTTCGGCTCCAGTTCCACGACCCGCCGCGCGTGCCGTACCGCATCCTGATGCCGCTCAAGCCTGGTGCACCACGCGGCCAGGGCGGAATGGGCGAGGGCGAAACTCGGGTCGTCCGCCACCACCGCCTCGAGCATGGCCACCGCGCCGGCGAGGTCGCCCGCGTCCTTGCATCGCTCGGCGGCAGCGTATCGTTCGTCGCGGGAATCCATGGCAGGCACCTCGGGGCGGTAGGGCAGTCGGCCGGCAATGATGCCGACCGGCCTCGCGAGTATAGGGCCATGGCGGAGCCTGGGGAGTCTGGGTGGGCGAACCGGCTCCGGACGACAGGGAGAGCCGGGGAGGGTGTCCGCCCGCGGTGAAACTGGCATTGAATCCAGCCGCCCGTCGAGCCGATAAACCCACGGTTTCCCACGCCATGCTGCATTGAAAGGGGCCCCGTGAGCATCCACCCGATGGCCGTCGTGAGCCCGGATGCACGACTTGGGGTCGGCGTGAAGATCGGGGCGTTCGCCACCCTCGAAGACGACGTCGAGCTCGGCGACTTCTGCACGGTCGCCAGCGGGGCCGTGATCAAGGCCGGTGTCAGCGCCGGCTGTCACAACGAGTTCCTCGAGCACGCGGTGATCGGCGGCGCGCCGCAGCATGTCGCGAGGCCGCAGCAGATCGGCCGCGTGCGGATCGGCGATCACAACGTCTTTCGGGAGCACGTGACCGTCCACCGGGCCCTGAAGCCCGGAACGTGCACGCTCGTCGGCGATCACAACTATGTCATGGCCGGCACCCACTTCGGCCACGATGTCGTCGTTGGCAGCAACTCCATCTTCGCCAACAGCGCCCTGCTGGGCGGCCACGTGACGATCGAGGACCGGGCGTTCGTGTCGGGCGCCGTCGCCGTGCATCAGTTCTGCAGGGTCGGAAGACTGGCGATGGTCGGCGGCCACGCCCGCATCGTGCAGGATGTGCCTCCGTACATGCTCGTCGATGGCCAGACCGGCTGCATCGTCGGACTCAACGTCGTCGGCCTGCGGCGGAGCGGGCACGCGGCCGAGGATATCGCCGAGTTGAAGGCGGCCTACCGGGTGGTGTATCGCCGCGGACTGCCGTGGAAGGAAGTGCTCGACGTGCTCGATCAGGAGTTCGCCAGCGGCCCGGTGCGGCACCTGCGGCAGTTTCTCGCGGGCGGCAGCCGGGGCTTCGCCCAGGAGCGTCGGGTGCCCCCGTCCACGACCCTGCGACTGCGCGTGCCCGATGAAGAGGCCGCCATCATCCGGGCCCGCGCCGGCTGACCATCACTCTGCCGAATCCGCAGGGCCTTCGGCTTCGTCGAGGCCATACCGCTCCAGTTTGCGTCGCAGCACCGACCGGTCGATGCCCAGCAACTTGGCAGCGAGCGACTTGTTTTGCATGGTAGCGGCAAGCGTCTTTTCCAGGTGCATGCGCTCCACGTCCGCAAGCGTCGGCCAGGAATCGGTCGCCGAAGCGTCGGCAACGCCAGCCGGCGGGGCTGGTGCAGCGGCGGGATCCACGGGGACTTTCGGCTCTACCCGGTAGACGCCGGGGAGCGGCGTCGCCGAGACGATCCCGCGGGTGGCGGCCATCGCCATTTGGGCTGTGCTGCCCTGCGTGGGCGGTTCGCCCGGGGCGCCGCCCACCATCAGGCCCGACAGGGCGTCGGGGTCGATATGGTCGCCCGAGGAAAACATCACAGCTCGCTCGAGCACATTCTCGAGTTCGCGAACGTTGCCTGGCCACGAATACTGCTGAAGGATTCTGGTGGATTCCGGCGACAGGGCGCACATCGGCATGCCATGCCGCGCGGAGAGTTCGGCCAGATAACGGGTGGCGAGCACCGGCACATCCTCGATCCGCTCGCGGAGCGGGATCGTGCGAATGGCGACCACGTTTAGACGGTAGAAGAGATCCTCGCGGAAGCGACCGGCCTGGACCTCCGCTTTCAGATCGCGGTTGGTCGCGGCGAGGAGCCGGAACCGCGTCGTCTGTGCGCGTGTCGAGCCGAGCGGCGTGAATTCGCGCTCCTGCAGCACCCGCAGCAGCTTGGCCTGCACCGAGAGCGGCATCTCGCCGACCTCGTCGAGGAACAGCGTTCCGCCATCAGCCTGCTCGAAGAATCCCTCGAACCGCTGCACGGCGCCGGTGAACGCGCCTTTCTCGTGTCCGAACAGCAGGTCTTCGACCATGCTCTCGGGCAGACATGCGCAGTTGAACGCGATGAAGGGGCCGGCGCGCCGCAGCGAGTTGTCGTGGATCACCCGCGCGAGCACTTCCTTGCCGGTGCCCGATGACCCGCCGATCAGAACCGTCACCTCGGTCTTGGCGACCCGGGAAGCGAG
>JBBAVQ010000110.1:0-6223 GCA_040397625.1 Pirellulales bacterium
CCCGAATTGCCGGCCTTCTGGTGCGCAAATCTCGTGCCGAACAGGATTGCCCTCCAGGCCTTCGCTCGCTCGATGCTGACTTCGCTCCGCCATCCATGGCTGCGCTCGTCAGCAACGCCGGCTCCTGGGCACGGGCAGCCCCTCGCTGACTCTCGCTGACTCTCGTAGCACAGGTTTTCAGCCTGTGTGCCTTCCCGCCTCGCAACGCGGATGCACCATCATCCCTCACCGATGATTCCGGAAAGCCGAGCAGCCGGATCGGAGGCACGCGTAGAAGCCGGTGCGACGTGTGCCCCGCAAGGGTGCTCCGAAGCGTTTGAGAAGAAAACTCACAAGTCCCGCCGGCGCCGAGCATGCCTCCGGCCGGCTGCGGCGCCGCACGAAGATCACACGTGCCCCGCAGGAGCAGCCTCGCGCTACTTCGCGAGCGCTGCCTCGATCGCGGCGATCACCGTCGGATCGTCCGGAGATACGCGGGTCTTGAACCGACCGATCACGCCGCCGTCGCGACCGATCAGGAACTTTTCAAAGTTCCAGGCGATGTCGCCGGGCGGGTCGGCCGACTGGGTGAGCGACTTGTAGAGCGGCGGCGCAGCGGGCCCCTTGACCGTGATCTTCGAGAACATCGGGAAGGTGACGGCGTACTTCGACGAGCAGAACTCGGCGATCTGGGCGTCGGTACCGGGCTCCTGGGCGCCGAAGTCGTTCGCCGGAAAACCGATGACGACGAGCCCGCGATCCTTGTAGGTGTCGTAGAGCTTCTGCAGGCCGGCGTACTGCGGCGTCGCACCGCAGCGGCTGGCAACGTTGACCACCAGCACCACCTTCCCCTGGTAGGACGCGAGATCGATCGGCTTCCCATCGAGCCCGGGCATCTCGCCGGTAAGCGGCGAGGCCGCATGAGCATTCCCGAGGGCCATCATCCCCACCATGACGAACGCCAGCAGCACGACCGAACGGATGAGCAACATAAAGTGTTCCTTGTCTTGGAAGATCTCGTGAGGTCACGGGAGAATGCAGGAGACGAAACCGTCGCAACCGGCTTCGCCGACGCCGCAGCGGATCCTGAGGCCATTAAAGGCCGTCAGCCCAGGGGCGTCCACTGGTCGAACGTCGCCGCCTGCCCGTGGAGGGCGCCGGCGGCATCCACCAGATTCCAGACGATGGCCCGCTCGATCTTGAAGCGGCGGCCGGTCTTGGTGATTCGCACCCCCGAATAGTCGTCGACGAAGCCCTCCCGACGGGTCCGCTCGAGCAGTCGTGCCCGTTCCTCACGGTGCACGAACTCCGCGGTCAGCCGCGACGGCGTCCGCAGCAGGACGTCCGCCTCCATTTCCCAGAGCCGCAGCGCCGCGTCGTTTCCGTACGAGAGCAGCGGATCGACCTCGATGCCGTGAGCCACCACCACGAACGGCGAGCGATAGAGCCGCTCGGCCCTGGCCATGTCGCTCCCCTCGGGATCGATCAGTGGCCGGCCGAGCAGCGTGGCGTAGGACTCGATGATCAGCCGGGCTCTGGCGACCCAGTCGGGCCGACTCCAGGGCTCCGGGCTTGTTGCCCCCCGTCGCTTCACGTCGTGCGGGCCGCCTTCAGGATCGGCTTGCGATTCCACGCCAGTGCCACGGCAAAGCCGACGGTGGCAAGGAGAAACGTGCCGGGCTCAGGCACGGCGGCCACACCGGCCAGGTCACGCATGCCGGGCGTCGTCGTGAAGCCCGAGATCGCATTGTAGCTGCCCGCACTCGTGTCCACCGTGTACCAGGCACCGCTGGTCTTGGACGGGTTCGTCGGATCGAGGGCATCGAAGAGGTACTGCTGGCCGTAGAGAGTCGTGAAGTCCTCATTGAACGCCAGCTGCAGGCTGATCGCGTTGCCCGACGAGATCACGTTCACTGGGTTGGTTCCACTCGAGTTGAGCGTGCTCATGTTGAGCGTGAAGAAGAGTCCGCCCGAGCCCGGAGTGGTGGAGCCGTAGAGGATGCCGGTGTCGCGATGGATGGCGATGTCACCGAAGGCCATGCCCGAAGTGCTCCCACTCGCCGAGAGCTGATACGCCGTGGGCGTGCCGCTGAACGAGGGGACGTTGCCGGTGTACGTCATCGGCACCTGGTAGAGCACGTTGTCGTAGTTGTCGCCCTTGCCGATGTACCAGAGCGCACCGTTGTAAAACCCCGCGTCCTCAGGTGGATAGTCGGCCACGTTGCCGAACGTGGAGCCCGAAGCGACGATGCCCGCCGCGCCGTCGGTGGTGGTGTAGTAGCAGAGGTCGCCGTTCGAACCAAAGTAGAAGAGGTGGTTGCGAACTCGATCGGTCGCGAAGCCGTTGGCCTTGACGCCCGTCGAGAGCGACGGACCGACGGTCTGGATGTTCTGGAGCGCCGTGTCGACGTAGTAAATCGTGTTATCGACCCCAACCCCATAAATGAGCCCCGGCGGCGGCACGGTACCAGCCTCTGCCGACGAGACGAACGCGTGGCTTGCCGCGACGGCCAGGGCAACGACGACCGCGCGGGCACCAGAGGAGAAAACGGACCGTGTGGGGCAGTCGCACAGGCAACGCATTGGCGTGGTTCCTCGAAGGATCGATCGCGTCGGCATCCGCCGCCGACACCCCGCACCCCTGCGATTTCCGTGCCAAATCCAACGGAACCCGCAATATTTTTTTCGCACCTCAGAGACGACCCCTGATTCCCGATGCCACAACCCCCAAAAAAACTCGAAACACCTATTTTTTTAGGCTTTTTGTCATTTTCAAGGCCTCATCACTTTCGTGAGGCTGCCAAAGGGGTTTCGCAATAATTGCGAAACCAATTCGCAATTATGGTGAAATCGGGTACGCTCCAAAAGTCGCCCGTGGCCGGGAACACCACCAACCTCGCCAGCCCTTTTTGGGCGAGGACAACGACTCACCGCTCCGCCCATGGAAGCTTCATCAGCATCCCCGCAGGTGACCCCCTTCGCCCGAGCCCGCTCGACTGGCCGGACGGAGAAGCGGTGGCCGCGACTCGAGGGCTCGTCCGAGGCGGTCCGCCGCCTCGAGGAAAACATCGCCCGGGTCGCGACCTTCGACTGCTCCGTGCTGATCACGGGCGAGACCGGCTGCGGCAAGGAAGAGGTGGCACGCGCCATTCATTCCGCGGGACCTCGCCACGACAAGCCATTCGTGGCGATCAACTGCGGCGGTCTCGTCGCCGATCTGGCCGAGAGCCAACTCTTCGGCCACGAGAAGGGCGCCTTCACCGGCGCGTTCGGATCCTCGCGGGGCGCATTTCGCGCAGCCGAAGGGGGCATCATCTTCCTCGACGAGATCGGTGAACTGCCGCTCGACCTCCAGCCCAAGCTGCTTCGCGTCCTGCAGCGCTGGGAGGTGACGCCGGTCGGTTCGACGGAAGCCCACGCGATCGACGTGCAGGTGATCGCGGCCACGAACCGTGACCTCGAGTCGGATGTCGCCGCCGGCGGCTTCCGCGAAGACCTGCTGTACCGCCTCAACACCATCCACCTCACGGTCCCGCCTCTTCGCGCTCGCAAGGAAGACATTCCGCGGTTCGTCGAGCATTTCTCGGCACATTTCTCTCGCGAGTACGGCCGCCAGCAGTGGGTGCCCGACAACCGCATGCTCGACCGCTTCGTGCATCATTCATGGCCCGGCAACGTCCGCCAGCTGGCCCAGACGGTTCAGCGGGTGTATGTGTTCGAGGATCGAATCGATGCGGTGCTTGCCGAGGTGTTCGACGCCTCGGCGGCCCCGGCCGCCCGCGCGACCGCGACAGTGCTCGACGCCGAACTCGCCCCTCCGGGCGAGCCGGAGACGGCCCAGAGCATGGTGCCGTCCGGCGCGGCCGCGACGGGCGAAGGACGAGTGCCCGTCTTCAACCTCGAGGAGCTTCGCCGTCTGGCGGTTCGTCAGGCGCTCGAGTTCACGCAGGGCCATCGCGGTCAGGCGGCCACGCTTCTCGGCGTGTCGCTCAACACGATGACGCGCCTCGTCGCCGAGTCATGCCCCGACTCCCAGTCGAAGTCAGGTCGCCGGCGGTCCCCCCCGCCCCCTCAGCCGCGTTGAGCAGACCTACGGCGTCGTGAGACCTACCGCGCCGTGAGGGCCAGCCACACCGACGCCGCCGCCACGGCGAAGCCCGGCACAAGAAACGCCCACGCCCACGGGCTTGGCCGGACGCGGACGGTGTGGATCGCCCGTCGCAAACGGCGGCTGAACTCCGCCCAGGCCTCCGCCGACGTCTGGCCGGCTGCGATGACGCTCACCGTTCTGGCAGGCCCCCGATCATCGAGATGCACCTGCAGACCGCGGGCCGGCAGCGCGGCCGTCTCCCCAGCCCACCGGGCGGTGGGATCGAGGCTCGCCGCCACCGAGGCGACGACCGGCCGCATCTGATCGAGTCCGACGTTGTAGATCACCACCCGCGGCCTGGCCGCGAGCAACGCTCCCGCCACGACGACGGCAAACCCGAGCAGGAGGACGGCCGTCGTCCAAGCGGACGTGCCCGCGCCAGGCTGCAGCAGGGCCAACGGACCGGCGATCACCATGCCTGCGATCCCGAGGGCCAGCAGAGCCACATCAACGTGGCCTGACAGCACCGCGGGCCGGCGCCGCAGGTGGAGGCATCCCACGGCGAGGAGGTACGCGGCCGCGGGAGCAAGCGCAGCCCAGAGCGGCACGTCTGTCAGGGCGATTCGCATGATCAACGCTCCCTCAGCCCCGCCAGGCAAGCCAGGCCAGCATCACCAGCCACGCCAGCTCGACGGCCGCCGCGGCGGCGAACCACACGCTCGACGGCCGCTGTCTCGCGGAAGCGTCGCATGGGTTCATCGATCACACCGGATCCGGCACGACGAAGGCGAGATCCCGTGAGAACCCGTCGTCGAATCGGTAGACGTCGTGAAAGTCCTCCCGCTTGTCGGCTCGCGTCTTCCGCATCTGCCCGATGCCGATCATGTTGAAGACGATCTCGCCGATGTCGTCCGTGCGCCGGATGCCCCAGGCGGCGAGCACCGTCGGAGCGAGGTAGCCGTACTGCTGCAGGCCGTATTTCCGTGCGGCCTCGCAGAGTTCCTGTCCCGAAACATGCCGCTCCACCTGCCGCCGCCGGCGCCCCGGCTTCGAGCGGGTTCTGCCGCCCGCCGCCTCCGTCGCCTCGGGCGGGGAGGGCTCGAGGTCTTCTGCCGGAGGTTCCTGCCCCATCCCCAACGATTCCTGGGCGAACGAGAGCGCCTCGAGCACGAACAGGTAGGCGTCGAGCGAGTAGCGACGATCCCGCTGGAGCAGTTGAAAGAGCGGGTGGGAGGGATCGACCAGCGGCATCTCGAGGCTCCGGGGCCTGACCGGGGCGGGATTTCGAGCGAGTATACCCGGGCCCGCCCCTCGGACGAGACAGGCGAACGCCACCTCGCACCGCTGCCGCGGATGGTGGCAGCAAGAAGGCTACCGGACAGTACCGGCCGCGGCGGGCGGGCCCGCGGACTGGGCCTGGAGATCCTCCAGCACGTACTTGTAGCCGAACGGGGTCATCGGCTTCGCGAAATCGCGGATCAGGTCGAGCCCCCGGTCGATGAGGTTCGTCCGGGGGTCGAACTGAAAGACGTCACGATCCTGCCCGGCCGGCTTGTAGATCTGGATCGCGAAGGGCATCAGGTCACGGGCCTGGAGGATCAACTCCACCTTCGAGAAGTTGGCGGCATCCGCCTG
Organism: Pirellulales bacterium; assembly: GCA_040397625.1. Taxonomy (GTDB): domain Bacteria; phylum Planctomycetota; class Planctomycetia; order Pirellulales; family UBA1268; genus QWPN01. Next base: position 5,705 of record JBBAVQ010000110.1, read on the forward strand.
GAACTTCGGCAGGGACTCGAGCCAGATTTGGTCACGGACGTTGGGCGGCGTGATGATCCGCATCCAATAACGCTTCTTGAGGGTGTCGGCCTTGGCCCCGAACACGAACGGCAGCGGACCGTCGCTGATCGCCTTGCCGCGCATCTCGGGAGGCAGCTTCGTCTCGCGGAGTTGTCGCTCGCTGTGCCGGAACTCGTAGATGCTCTCGCCGTTGCACACCCAGTGCTCGCCGGTGTCACCGCCGCGAACCTCGTAGCGGCGCGCCTCCGGACTCCACTGCTTTGTCTCCTTGACGCGAAACAGGCCCTTGTCCGGCGCGGCATACTTCAACTCGCCCACGCTCTCCGCGAAGTGCAGCCGCTCGCCATTGGCATCGGCCGGGCTCCAGGCGTTGTATTCCCACTTGTGAAACGTGCAGGCCCACGTTCGCACCGCGGCGTTGCGGGTCTCCCAGGCTGCAAGCAGCTGATCGAGCGCCGCCTGCTGCTCGGGCGTCAGGGCCGCTGGCTGCTGGCTGGC
>JBBAVQ010000110.1:6323-9266 GCA_040397625.1 Pirellulales bacterium
GGCTGCTGAGACGCCGGGGTCGCCACGGCGACCCGCTGCGGAGCCTGTTGGCCCGGCTGCGGCTGCTGTTGAGCCGGCTGCGGCTGCTGAGCCGGCTGCGACCACGCCACCGCCCCAGAGCAGCCCACGATCACAGCCGCGGCCACGTGCGCGAGCGTGCAGACGGACGGCGACGGACGACGATGCATGGCTGGTCTCCACGGGGCAAGCCGGGCGGGCGGGGGACTCTAGCAGGCCCCCAAGACTCGGGCGAGGTCGATTCCACCGCCGTTTGCCGGGCCTCATGCACGCGCGAGGATCGAGTGTGAGGCGTAGAAGACGGTCAGATTCCGGCGGTGACGGCGGCCCGTAGGTCGGCCAGTTCTCGGACGAAGCCGCCCGAGAGGATGGGAAACCGGCACCAGGTCTTGGGGTCGAGATTCTCGTCATCGAGATGGAACGACGGCGCATAGCGTTCCCGCTTCCACTGGTTGCGGCTCCAGAGCGTGAAGAACCGCTCGGTCCACGCGGCAAGCTGTCGCGGGGCGTGGCCCGGAAACTCGCCGCGGAGCCGGAGCCACGACTCCAGCGGCGTCTGCTTGTCACGGATCGCCGACCGCTCGATCGCGTCGAGCACGTCGTAGGGCATCAGGTCGTCCTCGTCGGTCTGGCCCGACGCCGCGGGCCTGAGTTCGGCGGTCGGCGCCTGCGCGTTGACCGCCGCGAGCGCGGGGATCGGCCCGAGGCCTTCGGGGCCATCATGTTCGAGCCACCGAAGCCAGCGGCGAAGGTAGGCCTTGTCGATGCCGGCGAGAGGCGCGATGCCTCCGGAGGTGTCACCGTCCATCGTCGCATAGCCGACAGCCGCCTCCGACCGGTTGCTCGTGGAGACGAGCAGGGCGCCCGTGATGTTGGCGAGCATCCAGACGCCCGGCGACCGGACCCGGGCCTGGATGTTCTGCAGCGCCACATCGTCGCGGCCCCAGTCGAGCGGCCGACCGATCGCCCGCATGATGATCGACTCATAGCCGCGCACGAGTGACTCGACGTCGAACTCATGAAAGGTGGCGCCCAGAGACTCCGCCAGGCCGCGGGCGGCGCTGCGGGTGACGGCGCCGGAGTTGGCGGTCGATTGGTAGACGCACGTCAGGGCGGCCGCCACAAGCCGACCGGGATCGGCGGCGGCCGCATCGGCCACCGTGGGAAAACCCATGCGGCGGGCGGCCTCCACACCGCCGAGTTCGCGGCAGGCGAGTCGCACGGCGCTCACGACCAGGCAGGCGACGGCCGATGAGTCGGCACCGCCGCTCGCCGAGACGATGAATCCCCGTGACCGGCTCTTCCGCACGTAGTCGAACAGCCCCAAGGCCACGGCCCGCGCGAACTCTTCCTCCTTGACGTGCGCGCCATGCTCCCAGGTGTCGCGGCCGTCGCGAAACGCCGTCACCGGCACCGACCCCGCGGGGGCCGCGAACGAGGCATCGATCAGATCCCCCTCCACGGTGTCGGAGACGGCATCGACCACGAGCCGCGACTGGGCCAGCCGCAGGGCATCGACATCCACGTCGGCCACCGTCAGGGCCCGATCCGCGAAGGCGAACCGCCGGCCCCACGCCAGCATGCTGCCGGCTGCCGCGATGATCACGCTCCCGTCGTAGATCGCCCGCCCCGCCTCGTTGCCGACCAGGTTGGTGTAGACGTATGCCGACGCGAACGCGCGTGACCCGTCCTGCACGAATCGCCGCCGGATCTCGTCCTTGCCGAACGCGAAGTGGCTGGCCGACGGATTGAGGATCAGGTCGATGCCGCGGACCGTGAGCGCCGCCCCTGGCCGGTCGGCCACCCAGGCGTCCTCGCAGATCTCGAAGCCAATGCGGATACCCCCGCAGTCAAACCGCAGGTCGCCGATCGCCACGTCGTGGCCGCCGACCGACACCGAACCGCGGCGGCCGCGAATCCATGGCCGAAACCATCTGGGCTCATAGTGGATTCCATCGCCCGCGAGGTTCTGCTTGCAGGCGATGCCCGCGATCCGCCCATCGACGACGAAGGCCGCCGCGTCGAAGAGGCCGCTCTCGAAGCGGATCGGCAGGCCCACCGCCACCGCGATCCCGCGGGTCGCCGGCAGAATCTCGCCGAGCACCTCCAGGGCCATCCGCTGGACGCCGGGCGACTGGAAGGCATCCTCGCAGCCGTAGCCGGTGATGCAGAGTTCCGGCAGGCAGAGCACGGCGACCCCGGCATCACGGGCGGCAGCGATCGCCGCCAGGATTCGGTCGCGATTGCCGTCCCAGTCGAGGGGCGTCTGATTGAGGGCGCAACCGGCGACGCGGATCAGGTGCATCGTGAACTCGATTCAGCGATCGCTCCGCGGACAGTGGAGGGATGTGTTCATCACCGGCGGCTCATGTGCCGGCGAGCCACATCCGGCTGCGGACGGTACGACTCGGCTCGCCAACGGCAGGATAGCCGACGCTCGCCGGCCGCGTCCCGATCCCTCCGCCTGCTCAGCCGAGCCGCCCAGACGGCGTGAATCCCTGACCTCTGCGTGCGGCACCGTCAGCCCGGCTCCTCCAGATACGTGTAGCCTCCCAGCCCCTCTTCGTAGAACTTCAGAAACCGCCCCGCCTGGCCGTCGCAGATGCGTCCTTCGCGAACCGCCTGCTCGATCGAGTCTCGGAGCCGCTGCACGAGCTGATTGGAGTCGAACTCGACGTAGTCGAGCACCTCGCGGACGGTGTCGCCCTTGATCACCGCATCAACCACCACCTCGCCCCGCTCGTCCATGCTCACGTGCACGGCGTTGGTATCGCCGAAGAGGTTGTGGAGATCTCCCAGGATCTCCTGGTAGGCGCCGATGAGAAACGCGCCCAGGTAGTAAGGCTCGTTCTGCCAGGTGTGGAGCGGCAGCGTCCGCTTCACGTCGCGGCGGTCGATGAACTGGTCGATCTTGCCGTCGGAGTC
>JBBAVQ010000111.1:0-9240 GCA_040397625.1 Pirellulales bacterium
TCTTCTTGTCGAGCGCCTCGCCCGTCCACGAGCAGAAGGCGGTCGGGATGCAGAGGGTGGTGCCGTTGGGGTTGTCGAGAATGTAGGCCGGGCTCGTGGGATCCCAGGCGGTGTAGCCGCGGGCCTCGAACGTGGCGCGGAGGCCACCGGAAGGGAAGCTCGATGCATCGGGCTCGCCCTGGATCAGTTCCTTGCCGGAGAACTCGGCGATCGCGTCACCGTCGCCGGTCGGCGTGAGGAAGCTGTCGTGCTTCTCGGCGGTGAGGCCGGTGAGCGGATAGAAGACGTGGGCGTAGTGCGTGGCGCCCTTCTCGATCGCCCAGTCCTTCATCGCCAGGGCGACGGCGTCGGCGATGCCCGGATCGATCGGCTTGCCCTGCTTGATCGTGGCCTGGAGCGCCTTGTAGACGCTCTTCGGCAGCCGGTCCTTCATCACCGCGTCACTGAACACGTTGGCGCCGAAGATTTCGCTGGTCGGTGTCTCGCGAAAGTTCCAGGCCTGGCCGTTGGCCTTGTAGTTGTTGATGGCGGCGATGGCGCTCGAGCGGGCGGTGGTCATGAGAAGTCCTTCTGAGGGGAAAGGTGCTGAGGGGAAAGGTGAGGAATGGTGAGCTGGAATCTGGCCGAGGATCTCGCTGGGGTTCTGGCGACGCCGAAACACAATAGAGGATCGGGGTCACGCGTGTCCGCTCACACGCGAAACCTCAGGATCAGGTCCGGTCCTTCGCAGCCAGAAGAAGATCAGCGAGGGACCACGTTTCAAGCCGGCTGCCAGACTATCGGCCGAGCGAGACGTGTTCAAGTCGCGGCCACCGGCAGCCGGGACTGGTTCAGCGGGCGGCGGTGGACCGGCCCGACGGCCGGGCGGCCGGCCGCGGAACCGCGCGGCGGGCGACGTCGGTGGCCGCCGCCAAGGCCGCGTCCCCGGAAGCGACGGGCATCTGGCCGTCCACGGGGCGGGCCGTCGCATGGACCGCAACGTCCGGCTCGACGCCCACTCCGCTGTACGGGAGGCCTCGCGGCGAGAAGAACTTCGCCGTCGTCAGCCGCATCCCCACGCCAGCAGCGTCGAGCGGGAAGATGCCCTGGATCGAACCCTTGCCGTAGCTTCGCGATCCGACGATCGTGCCGCGGCCGTGGTCCCGGATCGCGCCGGCGAAGATCTCGCTCGAACTCGCCGAGTCGCCGTCGATCAGCACCACCAGCGGCATCCGCCAAGTGCCAGGGCGGCCGGCCGAGTAGTTGAAGTCTTCGTCAGGGCTGCGGCCCCGCGTGGCCACCACCAGGCCCCGTTCCAGGAACAGGTCGGCCACGTCCACCGCCGCCGACAGCAGGCCACCCGGGTTCCCGCGAAGGTCGATCACGAGCGACCGCATGCCCGCCGCATCGAGCCGCCGCAGGGTGGCCTCGAGTTCGGCTGCGGTCGTCTTCTGGAAGGAAGTGAGCTTGAGCGCGGCGATGCCGGCCGTGGCGTCGACCATCCGCACGTCCTCGATGCTCGGCACCTCGACGTGCTCGCGGCGCACCGTCACGGCACGAGCCGGTGCCGGCGCCCGCAGGATGGCCAGCGTGACGAGCGAGCCCTCGGGGCCCTGCAGCAGGTGCGCGGCCTCGTCCACTCCCATGCCGGCGAGCGACCGTCCGCCCACACCCACGAGGTGGTCGCCCGCACGAATGCCCGACCGTTCCGCGGGGCTGCCGGGGATCACGTGCACCACGAGCAGGCCGTCGGCGGCGCTCTTGAGCTCCACGCCGAGACCGACGAAGTTGCCCTCGATCTGGGCGTAGAGGTCATCGAGCTGGCCGTTGGTGAGGAAGGCCGAATACTCGTCGAGCCCGCCGACCGCGGCGGCGCTCATCTCCATGAGCGTCACGGCCGGGGCGACACCGAGGATCGAGTGGCCGGCACGGGCGACCCAAGCCGCCACCGCCTCGGCATCCTCCTGGGATCCGACGCTGCGGCCCGAAACGATCCGCGTCACCTGCTCGCGGTAGACGGCCGTTCGCTCCGGCGTGGCCTGGGCGGCGTGAGCTGCCGCGAAGGCCGGCTCTTCGAGGGCGACGTCAACGGCCCTGATCCCGCGGTTCACGAGCCGTGCGTAGTCGGGTGCGTCAACATGATGCGAGCCGATCCGGGCGAGCACCTCGCCGTAGACTCGCCGCGCGTCGGTTTCGGAGAGGCCGGCAAGCTGGTTGCGGAAGGCCGGCTCGGCATGCCGCCGGGCGACGTCGCAGTGGAGCTTGGCGAGGTCGTATTGGTGGCGGAGCGCCGCGGCGAGCGTGCCCTTGCGGGCGGCGGTCTCGCAGATGCTCACGACGTCGGACCAGCGTCCCTCGTGGACGAGCGCCGTGGTGCGGGCCGCGAGATCCTCATGGGGGATGGCGGCCGCGATCGTCAGATCGGCCGGTTCGGGCGCGACCGGCGCCCGGGAGGCCGGGTCGGCGGCGGTGGACCATGAGCCGATGCCCCAGGCGACGAGCGTCGCTGCGGTCAGCCAGCCGGCGCGGATGAGCCGACCGAAACCGCGCGACGGCAGGGGGCGGGCGACTGGCACGTGGGCATCCGTTCGCAAATGCCGCGAATGGTCGCGGCGGCCGGCGGTCGATCCATTGACCGCTCGCGATTATGGATCACAAAAAGGGGCGGGGCAAAAAATCGGGATGCCCGAAATCCCACAATCGCTGCCCGAAAAAGCCTCCGCAGCTGCTACGACCGTCACCGCCGGCAGGGCCGACACGTTGGTAGGATAGGAAGCGTGACACACCAGCCCCCTACGTCCGGCTCGGATGGCCATGAAGGTGGATCGCCGCCGGCCGGCGACCTCCCCCCGGTCACGCTGGTGCTGCTCGATCGCGTTCGCGATGGCGACGCCGATGCGGTCAACCGGCTCCTCGAGCGACATCGCGCCGCGATCCGCCGGATGATCGACACTCGGATGGATCGCGTGATCGAGCGGCGGGTCGACGCCAGTGACATCGTGCAAGACGTGATGATCGAGGCGAACAGGCGGCTGACCGACTACCTCGCCAACCCCACGATGCCGTTTCGACTGTGGCTGCGGCACATGGCCCGCGATCGGCTCATCGATGCGCACCGGCGCCATCGAGTGGCGGCCACACGCAGCCTCGATCGCGAGGTGCCGCTGGTGGCTCGCGACGGCGAGGGCTCCTCGGCCGACGGGCTCGTCGGCATCGCCGACCGGGAACTGACTCCGGCCGCGGCGGCGACGTGGCACGAGTTGGAACGGCGGTTCGCGGCGGCGGTCGATCTGCTCGACGACGGCGATCGCCAGATCGTGCTGCTGCGGCACTTCGAGCATCTCTCCACGGCCGAGGCGGCCGAGGTGCTCGGCCTGTCGAAGCCCGCCGCCGGGATGCGGTATCTCCGGGCCATGCGGCGGCTCCGCAGCCTGCTCGACGGGGGGCCGGACGGGTCCTGAGACCTCATCGGTCGTCGGGCCGTGCCTATCATCCTCTGGGGTTTCGTTCCGCGTTTCACCGCCATCCCATGCCGACCCGATCCCGCGCCATCGACGCCCAACTCGTTCCCGAGCGGGAGGAGGTTCTCGCGCTGCTCGTCGAGGAACTCTCCGAATGCGCCGGCGCCGAAGCCCAGCGCCGACTCGATGCCATGGTGGCCGAGCACCCCGACCTTGCCGGCCAGCTCCGTGAACTGTTCGCGACAATGTCGATGGCCGATGCAGTGGCAGACGAGTCTACGATCATGCTGCCGCCCGGCATGGCCGCGAGACTCCGGCATGGCGATCCGCGGGCGACGCTGGCAGGTGGTCTGAGCGACCTGGCTGCGCCGGTGTCGCGGCCCGGCATGTTCGTGCCCGGAGCCACGCCGCTTCCTGCCCTGTTCGGCGACTATGAACTGGAGGAGGAGATCGGCCGCGGCGGCATGGGCATCGTCTACCGTGCCGTGCAGCGGAGCCTCGGCCGTACGGTGGCGGTGAAGATGCTGCTCCGTCGCGACCTCGCCAGCCCCGCCGACCTCGCCCGGTTTCGAAGTGAGGCCGAGGCTGCCGCGCGGCTCGACCACCCGGGCATCGTGCCGATCTTCGAGGTCGGTGAGCACGACGGCCTGCCCTTCTACAGCATGCGTCTGATCGAGGGCACGACGCTCGCCAAGCGGCTTGCCGCCGGGCCGCTGCCACCGCGCGAGTCGGCGGCCCTGCTCGCGAAGGTGGCCGACGCGATGCAGGCCGCGCATGACCGCGGGGTGCTCCACCGCGATTTGAAACCATCGAACATCCTGATCGACACGGCTGGGGAGCCGCTCGTCTCCGACTTTGGCCTCGCGAAGCGGCTCGAGGATTCCGATTCGGTCACGCACACCGGCGCCATTCTCGGCACGCCGTGTTACATGTCGCCCGAGCAGGCCGCCGGCAGCCGCGGTGACGTGGGGCCGGCAAGCGACGTGTGGAGCCTCGGAGCCATCCTGTATCAGACGATCTGCGGGCGACCGCCGTTTCAGGCGTCCACGCCGATGGATACGCTGCTGGCGGTGCTCGAGGCCGACCCGCCCGCCCCGCGTTCGGTCAGCCCGGCAGCCGACCGCGATCTCGAGATGATCGCGCTCAAGAGCCTGCAGAAGCCGCAAGACCTCCGCTACGTTTCCGCCGCCGCCCTCGCTGCCGACCTGCGGGCCGCGCTCGCCGGCGAGCCGATCGCCGCTCGCACCGGCGGGCTGGCCGACGTGGTGGCGCGGCTGTTTCGCGAGACACACCACGCGGTCGTCCTCGAAAACTGGGGTCTGCTCTGGATGTGGCACTCGGTGGTGGTGCTGGCACTGTGCTGCATCACCGACGTGCTCGCCTGGCAGGGGCTCTCCAGCCGCTGGCCGTATGTCGTGCTCTGGGGGGGCGGGCTTGCGCTCTGGGCGCCGATCTTCTGGGCCCTGCGGCATCGCAACGGACCGGTCACAGCGGTCGAGCGGCAGGTCGCGCACGTCTGGGGCGGCAGCATGATCGCCAGCTCGCTTTTGTTTGCGATCGAGCAACTCCTCGGGCTGCCCGTGCTCACGCTCTCCCCGGTGCTCGCCCTCTTCGCCGGGCTCGTGTTCTTCGTGAAGGCGGGCATTCTCTCCGGCGCCTTCTACGCGCAGGCTGCCGCGCTGTTCGCCACGGCACTCGTGATGTGCCTCGTGCCCGAGTGGCAGCACGTTCTTTTCGGGCTCGTGAGCGGCGCCTGCTTCTTCGTGCCGGGTCTCAAATATTTCCGCCAGCGGAACCGGCCACAGTGAGCAGCCCGCCGGCGTTTCACCCAGTAAGCCCTGAGCGCCAGCGAGGGGATCACGCCCTGCTGTCAGAAGGAGCCTTGCTGCCAGCGAGGTTCTCGCGATGCGCGACAATCACCGCGTTTCTCTGGCTCGCTTCCTGTGCGGTCGCCACCGCCGGCGACTGGCCGCAGATCCTGGGGCCTTTGCGGACTAACGCGGCGGCCGCCGATGAGCGACTGGCCGATGCCTGGCCGGCGACCGGGCCGCGGCAGGTCTGGAAGCGGGATGTCGGCGCCGGGGTGGCGGGCGTAGCCGTCGTCGGGAGTCGCATGTTCCTCTTTCATCGCGTCGCCGACCGCGAGGTGCTCGAGGCGATCGACGCGACCACGGGCGAGACGCTCTGGCGGGATGGCCACGCGACCTCGTTCGTGCCGCAGGTGGGCGGCAGCGATGGACCGCTCTGTGCGCCGGTCGTGCATGACGGAAAGGTCATCGTGTTTGGAGCACAGGGAGTGCTCGCCTGCATCGACGCTGCGAGCGGGCGGCGTCTCTGGGAGCGGCGGACGCATCGCGACTTCGACGCTCAGGAGGGTTACTTTGGGGCCGGCTCCACGCCGCTGGTGGTGGCAGGCCGGGTGATTGTGAACGTGGGTGGCCGCAAGGGTGACGCGGGCATCGTGGCGTTCGATCTGGCGACGGGCGAGACGCTCTGGACGGCGACCCGCGAGGCGGCGAGCTATTCGGCGCCGGTGGTGGTGATCGTGGGGGGCGTCGAGCAGGTGCTCATGGTGACGCGGCTCTCCTGCCTGCTTCTCGATCCAACCGACGGGAGCGTCCGCTGGTCGTTTCCGTTCGGTCAGCGGGGGCCGACCGTCAACGCGGCGTCGCCCGTGCTCCTGGGGGACGCGGAGTTTCTGGTGACCTCGTCCTACGGGATCGGCAGCGTCTGTGCCGCCTTTGACGCGCGGGGCTTCACGCCGCTCTGGCAGGGCACCGACTCGCTCGCCTCGCAGTATGCCACGCCGGTGCTCGTCGCGGGCAGCCTCTACGCCATCGACGGCCGCGACGACGTGCCGCCGGCGAGCTTTGTCTGCCTCGATCCTGCCACGGGCAAGGTGCGCTGGCGGGAGGAGGGATTCGGCTACGGCACGCTGCTCGTCGCCGATGGGAAGATCATCGTTACGAAGACCGACGGCGAGGTGTTTCTCGTGCGGCCCGATGCCACGCGGTTCGACGTGCTCGCGCGGGCGCGGCCGTTCGCGGGCGACGTCCGCGGCGGACCGCTGCGGGCCCTGCCGGCGGTCGCGAATGGCCGGCTCATCCTGCGGAACGACCGCACGCTCGTGGCCCTCGACGTCAGCCCGTGACCGGTGGTGAAAATCGGGGACGGGAGCGATTTTCGCCTGCAACCGTTCTCGCCCGTCTCGGATTTCCCCAACACCACAGCGAGCCCGCGGCTGTCATGATCAGCAAAGCAGAAGCCGCGGTGGAGGGTTCCGGCACGACCTGCACCTCCATCATCAGAGCTTGACTGGAGTTGTATGGCTGCCAGTTCGATCCGTCCCACTGGGCGTTGCTGCCCCATGCGAATCCACTCCCGAACGTAGTGCCGGGGGGGGCAGTGACGACAGGGACTTGACTGGTGCCGGAATCCCAGACGAAGTCCGAACCGTCAAGCCCGAGCGCCACCACCCAGTAGTTGGTGCCGGCAGATAAGTTGACGGTGGAAACGGATGCATACCGATTTAAGTACGCATTCGACGTGGAGGGAGAGGCCACAGGAGTGCCGTCGGCGATGTTGAACGCGCCCTCAAAGCGCAACGGTGTCACCAGATTGTTTGCCGGGTTCCCTGGGTCGAAGCCCGGGGCGTTCGAATCGCCCGTGTAGATGCGAACAGGCATGGCGGCGGTGCCCGAAAGCGTCTGCGACCACAGGGTCACCGTCAATGACTGGTTGGGGTAACTGCTCCCGCCCGAAGTGAAGAGCTGGGCGGCGTAGTTGCTCGAACTGGAAAGCTGTGCAGACCCGTACGGCCACTCGTTCCACCCGCCGTACGAGTTTTGTCCGGGAAGATTATTGACCAGGGCCAACGACGCGTCCTGCGCAGCCGTGCTCGGCGTGAAACAGGCCGCGCCGGCACTCACGAAAGCCACAGAGAGAAGCACGATTCGTAAGGTTCTCATAAAGGAACATCCTCAGCACGCTCAGCGACGCAAAAGAAACCATGCGCAGAGATTAGGTCGGACAACGGCACGTCGGCAAGCATAGGCCAGGTCAAAAGCAGTTTCCGAAGCAATGGCCGGGGATGGTTGTCACTCGACGTCAGCCCGTGACGCCGTCGTGCGTCTTGAGCGTGTCGGCGCCGAAGGGGAGCGGCAGGAAGTCGGCGAGCCGGAAGGTGCCGCGGCCGTCGATCACGATGGCGGTGTCGCCCGTGCCAAACTCGGCGATCACCTGCAGGCAGGCGCCACAGGGGGCGATCTTCGCGATGAGCGTCCCCGACGAGTCGGTGCAGGTCAGCGCGATCCGCACGAGTCGGCGGCCGCCTGCCACCACTCCGGCGAAAATTGCCGACCGTTCGCCGCAGATCGTCAGGCCGTAGGAGCCGTTCTCGACGTTGGCCCCCTTGAAGACCGTGGCGCCGGTCTCTGCGAACACGGCCGCGGAGCCGACCCGCCAGCCCGAGTAGGGGGAATGAGCGTTGGCCCCCGCGGCTCGGGCGGCGGCAAGCAGGGAGTCGTCGGAGGGGAGCGCGGCTGAAGCAGACATCGGGAACCTCGTGGCAGCGGGGAGAAAGGTCTGGCGAGAGGGGTGGGGCGTCGCGGAGTCTACCGCTGCCGTGCGGCTGGGGCGCATTCGACAACGCGGTCGCCCGCCGTATGATCATGCGGCCGTGTTTGGCAGGGAATCGGAGGACGAATCGTATGTCGCGGGTCCAGGTGTCGTCGCATCCCCTGGTGGCACACCACGTGGTCGCCCTCCGAGATCCGACCACGAAGCCGCCTGAATTTCGGCGGACGGTCGGCCAGATCACGCGGCTCTTGGCCGTCGAGGCGACCACGACCGTGCCCACGAAGGACGTCCGCGTGCCCACGCCGCTCGGCGAGGCGAAGGGCCGGCGGATCGCCGAGCGGATCGCGATCGTTCCGATCCTCCGCGCCGGCCTTGGCATGGCTGAGGGCCTGCTCGAGCTCATCCCCGATGCCGAGGTCTGGCACATCGGCCTCTATCGCGACGAGGCCACGCTCCGCCCGCAGGAGTATTACAACAAGCTGCCGGCCAACTGCGGCGCCTCGATGGCGATCGTCGTCGATCCGATGCTTGCGACCGGAGGCTCCGCGATCCGCACCTGCGAGATTCTCCACGCCGCCGGCATCCCGCGGATCATCTTCCTGGCGCTGATCGCGGCGCCGCAGGGCGTCGAGCGACTCTCCGAGGCGATGCCCCACGTCTCGATTCATGTGGCCGCACTCGACGAGGGCCTCAACAGCGTCGGCTTCATCGTGCCCGGCCTCGGCGATGCGGGCGATCGGCAGTTTGGCACGTCGGCCCAGCACTGAGCCAGTTCACCACGGACCGACGCGGCCGCGCGTCGATCAACCTTCGGGATCCCCGCCCATGCGAGCCGTCGATCTGATCCGTAGGAAGCGTGACGGCGGCGAACTCACGGCCGACGAGATCCGCTTCATGGTCGGCGGCATCGCCAGCCGCGAGGTGCCCGAGTATCAGTGGTCGGCCATGACGATGGCGATTCTCTGGCGGGGCATGACGCCCCGCGAGACCGCCGCCCTCGTCGAGGCGATGCTCCACTCGGGAACGGTGATCGACCTCTCCGATATCCCGGGTCCGAAGGTCGACAAGCATTCCACCGGCGGCGTGGGCGACAAGACAAGCCTGATCCTGGCACCGATCGCCGCCGCCTGCGGCGTAACGGTGCCGATGGTCTCGGGCCGCGGCCTGGGCCACACCGGCGGCACGCTCGACAAGCTCGAGAGCATCCCGGGCTTCCGCATCG
>JBBAVQ010000112.1:0-2149 GCA_040397625.1 Pirellulales bacterium
AGATCGCGGAGCTGTATGCGTTTCCCATTCACGGGTGTGATCCCGGTTGACAAGCCGGCCGGCGCGACGTCGCGACGGGTCGTGGACGCGGTTGCCCGCGCGCTCGGCATGTCGGCGGTGGGCCACGCGGGCACGCTCGATCCGCTCGCGGAGGGCGTGGTGGTCGTGTGCGCCGGCCACGCCACGAAGCTCGTGGACTACGTTCACGACCTGCCAAAGCATTACACCGCGGCGTTTCTCCTCGGGCGGTCGAGCCCCTCCGACGACTTCGAGACCCCGATCGACGTGGAGGCCGAACCGCGGGTGCCCACGACCGCGGCGATCGAGACCGCCCTGCCCTCCTTTCGCGGCGACATCCTCCAGCGGCCCTGCGACTATTCCGCGGTTCACGTTGACGGCAAGCGGGCCTACAAGCTCGCACGGAAGGGGCGGCCGATCGCACTCGCGGAGAAGCCGGTGCGGATCGAGCGGCTGGAGGTGACGGCCTACGAGTGGCCCAGGCTCGGGCTCGAGATCGTCTGCTCGTCGGGAACGTTCGTGCGGGCCATCGGTCGCGACCTGGCCGCGGCGCTGGGCACGACGGCCGTCATGGAGTCGCTCGTGCGGACGGCGGTCGGGCCGTTTGTTCGTGGGGCGTCGCTCGCGATGGCGGCCGTGACCCCGGAGTCGGCCAGGGCTGCGCTCCTGCCGGCCGCCGTGGCGGTGCCGTTGCTGCCACGGCTGACGCTGGGCGGCGAACTCCTCGACAAGGCCGTTCGCGGGGGCCTCGTGGCGGCGGTCGAGCCGGCGGTCGCGGCCGTCGCGGCGGTTGATGACGCGGGCGATCTTGTCGGCATCCTCAAGCGGCACGAGTCGGGGTTCTACCGGCTGCGGCCGAACTTCCGCGGGGAGGGCTGAGGCGATGCGAATCGCGCTGAGCGTGGCTCTTGTCGCGTGCCTCGCGGGGCCTGGTGGGGCCTCGGCAGCCGATGCGGTGGAGGAACTCGACAACGGCACGGTGACGGTGCGGATCGACCGGGAGAAAGGAGGCGCGGTCGTCTGGCTTTCGTGGCGCGGTCATCCTGGGAACGCGGTCAACGCCCACGATCCCGGCCGCCTGATCCAGCAGTCGTACTATGCCGGTCGTGCGGTCGATCGCAGGCACGAGGGGCAGCATGCGGCCTGGAGCCCATGGCCCTGGAATCCGATCCAGGCCGGCGGCGTGGCGAGTTGGGCGCAGATGACGCGGCTCGAACGACTGCCCGACGGAGGCCTCATCGGCGAGACCGTCCCCAAACTCTGGGACATGCCCGACGAGGAGGCCACGGCGGTGATCCGGCAGGTGACTCGACTCGAGGAGCATTTCGACAACGTGGTGGCGGTCGAGGGCGAGATCGAATGCCGTCGGCACGAGGGCGATCGCTGGGGGCCGCCCTTGGCGCGGCATCAGGAACTGCCGGCCTGCTACCTCACGCGGTCGTTCGGGGCGGTGAAGACCTATCGAGGCGACGGCCGCTGGCAGGAGGAGCAGATCCCCGCAGGGCCCCCTTGGGGAAAGGTAAAGCCGCCGCGGCTCACGCTCGCCTGCTTCGATGCGGCCGGACAGGGCGTGGCGATTCTGTCGCCATCGGCGACGGAGGCCTGGAACGTGGGGCCGCATGGCACAGGGGCGAGCGACGACGCCTCGGCCGATCCCTGCATGCACGTGGCGCCGATCGCGACGGCGAGCCTTGGTCCGCGAAGCGAGTTTCGCTTTCGCGCCTGGCTGGTGGTCGGCGACGAGCGGGCGATCGCGACCGCGGTGGATCGGCTCGCCGCCCGCGACGCGACGGAGTGATCCGGGTTTGGCAGCCGAAGGCCGTAAGGCGCCCACCTGTATAAGCCGAAGGCCGTAAGGCGGCCGGTTGTATAAGCCGAAGGCCGTAAGGCCTCGGGCGCGGTGAAGAAGATGCGGCGGTTATTGTGGCCTCACCCCACGCCTTACGGCGTTGGGCTTGTACGGGCAGCGGGTGACCTGCGGTAGAAGCCGAAGGCCGTAAGGCGCCCACCTGTAGAAGCCGAAGGCCGTAAGGCCTCGGGCGCGGTGAAGAGGATGCGGCGGTTATTGTGGCCTCGCCCCACGCCTTACGGCGTTGGGCTTGTACGGGCAGCAGGTGACCTGCGGTAGAAG
>JBBAVQ010000112.1:2249-5066 GCA_040397625.1 Pirellulales bacterium
GATGCGGCGGGTGACCGTCCCTCAGGCACGGACGTCGTCGAGCGGGCCGGTTGAGTCGCCGAAGCGTTCCACCGGCGCGCCCATGAGGTCGAGCATCGTCACGAACAGGTCGCTCATCGGTCGCTCGCCACCGAGCACGAGGTGGCGACCGACGGCCAGCCTTCCACCGGCGCCGCCGGCAAGGATCACCGGCAGGTTGTCGTGGCTATGGCGGTTGCCGTCGGACAGGCCACTGGTGTAGACGATCATCGACCGGTCGAGCAGCGTGCCGCCGTCGGCCTCGCGGGACTCGTGCAGGCGACGGAGCAGGTAGGCGAACTGTTCGGCGTAAAACCGGTCGATCCGGGCGATCTTGTCGAGCTTCTCCGGATCACCCTGGTGGTGGGTGATCGAGTGATGGCCGTCGCCGACGCCGATCTCCGGAAACGTGCGGTCGCTGCCGTCGTGGGCGAACATGAGCGTCGCGACCCGCGTGGAGTCGGTCTGGAAGGCGAGCACGAGCATGTCGGCCATCAGCCGCATGTGCTCGCCGTACGACGGCGGCGGGCCGTCGGGCAGATCGAGGTCGGGCACCTGCGGCGCGGGCATGCGGTCGAACCGGGCGAGCTGGGCCTCGACCTCACGGATGCCGGTGAGATACTCGTCGAGTTTGCGGCGGTCGGCGGTGTCGAGCCGCCCTCCGAGGCTGCGGGCCTCCTCGGCGACGAAGTCGAGGACCGACTGCTGGCCGTCGCGCCGGGCGGCGATGCTGCGGGCCCGCTCCGCACCAGTGCCCGAGCCGAAGAGCCGTTCAAATACGAGCCTGGGGTTCGCCTCCGGCGTGGCCGGCTGCGACTCGCTCCGCCACGACATGTTGTAGGAATAGGCGCACGCGTAGCCCGAATCGCACGACCCGCTTTTCCGGACCGCGTCGCAGGAGAGCTCCAGCGAGGGCAACCGCGTCTGCCGGCCGATCCGCTGCGCCGCCAGCTGATCGACCGAGATCCCGGCGCGGATGTCCGAGCCCGACGTCTTTCTGGGCCGCATCCCTGTGAGAATCGTGGCCGTCGCCCTGGCGTGGTCGCCCGCGCCGTCGGGGCCTGCGGTGCCGTTGCGGTGGGCGAGGCCGCTGATCACCTGGAAGTGGTCGCGGAGGTCGGCAAGCGGCTCGAGCGTGGCGCCGAGCTGGTAGTCGCGTCCGCTGCCACTGGACTGCCAGCGGTCCACGTGCACCCCGTTGGGCACGTAGACGAACGCCATCCGCGTGGGCGGAGCGGCGGCGATCTTCGTGGCGGCGGCGATCTTCGGAGCGGCGGCGATTTTCGTGGCATGGAGCGATGCGAGCGACGGCAGGGCGATCGCCGTCCCGAGGCCGCGGAGCACCGTCGCGGCGAGAAACCGCCGCCGCGACAGGCCATGTGAAGACTCGAGTGGGCCGTCGCTCATCACCGGTCCTCCACCGCGGGTTTCGTCGGTCGCCGCATCCGAAATGGCACGCTCTCGCAGACGGCGTGGACCAGCGTGCCGAGGCCGCCGCCATCGCGTTCCAACCGCTCAACTATGGTATCGACCGCCGGGCCGTCGAAGTACTCGAGTCCGCGGCCGAGGGCATAGACCAGCAGCTTCTCCGCCAGGCAGCGGTGGAAATCGCGGCGGCGGGGGCCGGCGATCAGGGCGGCGAGGTCGGCGGCGTCGGCGAACGACTCGCCGGTGATCAGCCGGCCGCTGGTGTCGATGTCCTCGGTGTCATCGCCCCGCCACTGGCCGATCGCGTTGTAGTCCTCGAGGGCGAGGCCGAGCGGGTCCATGCGGGCGTGGCAGGAGTTGCAGAGGGCGTCGTGCCGATGCCGCTCCATCAGCTCCCGCATCGAGGGCGTGCGGCCCGACTGGGATTCCACGGCCTCGAGCGGCGGCACGTCGGGCGGTGGCGGCGGGGCGGGCGTACCAAGCAGGTTGTCGAGGATGAACTTGCCCCGCTTCACCGGCGAGGTGCGGGTGGGGTTCGAGGTCACCACCAGCAGGCTGCCGTGCGTGAGCAGGCCGCCGCGGTGGGCGTCGGCTGGAAGCGCGACCAGCCGCATCTCCGGTCCCTCGACGTCGGCGATGCCGTAGAACCGCGCGAGCGGCCCGTTCAGAAATGTCTCCCGCCCCAGGAGCAGATCGATCGCCGGCCGGTTTTCGTGGAGCAGGTGGGCGAAGAGCATCTCGGTCTCCTCCCGCATCGCACGGCGGACGCGGTCGCTGAAGATCTTCTGCCCGAGAAAGCGGTCGCGGCCGAGAAGCACGCGGCGGGTGTCGAACGGCAGGATTTCCACGTCGCGGGTCTGCAGCCACTGACCGACGAAGTCGGTCACGAAGCGGTCGCTTCGCGGATCGGCGAGGAGCCGATCGATCTGGCGATCGCACTCGGCATGGAGCCGGCCCTCGCGGGCGACCGCCATCAGTTCGTCATCGGGCATCGAACTCCAGAGGAAGTAGGAGAGCCGCACGGCGAGGGCGACGTCGTCGAGCGGTACGGCCGCAACGCCCGGTTCCACCACCCCGTCGCGGCCGTCGGCCTCGATG
Source organism: Pirellulales bacterium (assembly GCA_040397625.1). Taxonomy (GTDB): domain Bacteria; phylum Planctomycetota; class Planctomycetia; order Pirellulales; family UBA1268; genus QWPN01. Next base: position 4,794 of record JBBAVQ010000112.1, read on the forward strand.
CGAAACAGGAAGCGGGGCGAGGAGAGCATGGCGGCGAGGGCCGCCGCCACGCCCTTCTCGAAGGTGCCGTCGGGCTGCTCGATCGCAAGGCGGGCCACGGTGACGAGCCGGTCGGTCGTGTCGTCGTCGCCGCGGCCGCGGAAGACGCGATCGGCCAGCCGGGCGATCGTGTCGCGGAGATGGACGGGCCGCGATGCGACGTCAGCCGGTGGCGGCCCCTGCGAAAACACCCTGCGGACACTGCGTGGATACCGGCGGGCCGCGCCGTCGGGC
>JBBAVQ010000112.1:5166-9200 GCA_040397625.1 Pirellulales bacterium
TCGGGCACCGCCTCGTCGGCGACCGCATCGGCCACCCGTTCGGCGATCGCGAGGTATTTCTCCACCAGCAGCGGCGACATCGAGAGCACGTCCCCGATCGTGTCGAACCCGTAGCCGGTGTCGTCGCTCGGCAGTTCGTCCTTTACCTCGACGTCGAGGCCCGTCAGATCCCGGATCGTGTTGGCATACTCGTGGCGATTGAGCCGCCGGAGCACGACGTGGCCGGGGTCGGGGCGGGCGGGATCGAGCCGGAATGCGTCCCGCTCCACGAACGCGATCAGCCGGCGCCGCAGGTCAGCCGAGGGCCGCGGCTCGTCGGCCGGAGGCATCGTCTCCGCACGGAGGTTGCGGAGCACCGCCATCCAGGCCGCATGATCGGGGCCGTCGGCTGCGGTGGGCCGCTCGCCAAGTCGGTCGAGCATGGTGTCGAGCGATAGGTTGCCCTCCTTGGCCCCGTCGAAGTGGCAGCTTCCGCAATGCGTCGCCCAGGTGTCGCGGATCGACTCCGGCGCGCTGCCGTCGGCGGCGGCCGCGGAGAGCACGGCGGCGACGGCAAGAAACCGGAGGTGGCGTCGGGGCGTGGGGAGCGGCATGGTGCGTCAGGGGTTTGCGATCCGCCACGCCTCGTCGCAGAAGCCCGTGGCGGCGGACTGCAACGGGCCATCGGGGAAGACCGTTGTCGCGAGTTGCCGTCGCGGGTTCACGATTCACTCGAGCACCGCCATCGCGAGCATCGATGGAAAGGGTGAACACGCTATAGAGCAAGTGTATCCCGGCGTGGCGGAGCGTTGCTGCGCGGCGTGAGGCACCTCAGCTCCGGGGACCCGGAGAGCGGGTTGTCAGCCTGCTTGAAGTGGGCACAGGTTGAAAACCTGTGCTACGTGGGGAGCGCTGGGCGACGTGGGGAGCGCTGGGCGACGTGGGGAGCGCTGGGCTACGCGATGTCGATGACGTAGAGCGCGATCGCGGCGGTCATCAGGCCCGCGGCGAGCAGCCGGCGGGTGAGCGTCTTCCGATCGATGCGGGTCTCCAGCCCGTGCCAGCCCGCATGCGCGAGCGCGGCCCCGATCACGATCGAAAACAGTCCCCGCGTTGACTGGACGATGTTGCCGAGCACCACGCCGACGAGGCCGAAGCAGATGTAGAGCCCGGCCATGCCCAGGAGCCAGGTGAGGGCGTAGCGGGAGCCGGCCACCCAGTCGTGCCTCATGGAGGGCCTCAGCGCCGGCGCGGCCACGAGGCCGCAGGTGGCGATGCCGCCGCAGGTTGCGTAGGTCACGAGCATCGCCAGAAAACCCACCCGAAGCCGGTCCAGCGGCACGCCGGCGTTTGAAGCCGTCTGCTGCAGGCCGTCGATCAACGCCACGATGCAGAGGTCCGACACGGCGAAGGCCGCGCAGGCGGTGAGTGTGAACCCCACCGCCGCCGGTCGCATCCCGCCGCCCCGCTGCAGCATCAAGGCCGCCACGATGCTCAGGGCGACCGCGAGCCACTGCCGCAGGTCGAGCGGTTCGCCGGGAAAGCATGAGATGATGCAGGCGAGCATCGCGATCTTGAGGCCGAGGAGAGGCGCCACCCGGGAGGTGTCGGCCCGTGCCAGCGCGGCAAACACGACCGCCTGGCCGCCCAGGTAGGAGCACGAGGAGCCGAGCAGGGGCGCGATCCACCCCGGTGCCGCCGGGAGGCCTGCCGGCCAGAGCAGCCACGCCGCCGGCAGGCAGGCCGCACCCATCAGCGCGTGGGCGATCACGAGGAGTCGGAAGCTGCTCCCGCCACGGCTGCTGTGGTGCCGGGAAATGAAGTAGGAGACGGCGCTGGCGAGCGCAGCGACGAACCCGGCGGCCACGCCGAGCGCCACAGCACCGCTTCCCAGGTGGGCGTGCGGGGCCGGCGTCACCGGTTGCGCTCCCGACGGAGCGAGTCCTTGAGGCTGATGAAGTCGGAGAGCAGAAAGATCACCGTGAAAAACGCCAGCACCACCTCCAGCAGCGTGACGACCTTGGCGGCGATCGTCTGCGGCATGATGTCGCCGAAGCCGAAGAAGGAAAAGTTGAGCACGCTATAGAAGAAGCAGTCGAAGAACACGCGGGAGGCGTCACTGGCGGCGTCGAACCCGCTGAAGCTCCCCTGCTCCGCCGACTCGAGCACCCAGAAATCGAGGGCGAAGGAGAGCGTGATCTGCGCCATGTTGACTCCCATCAGGGCGAGGAACCGGTGGTAGGGAATTTCCTGCGACGTGGCGAGCAGGATGTGCTGCAGATTCTCGAACAGGAAGAAGGCGGTCTTGGCGAGGGCCAGCCCCACGACGATCAGGCAGACGGCGTGGGGGCCCAGCGGGATCAGCCGCCACGCGGCGAGCAGGCAGCCGGTCGCCGCCGCGATGAGGATGAGCTCCAGGATCTGCCGGCCGGGCTGGAGGGCGAGCGGGTCGGCGCTGGTGGCGGCGGGCGGGATGCGGTCTGACACAGTGGCCTCGTGAACGGCAAGCGTACCCGATGGGGCGGACAGCCCATGCGGGGCGCGCCCTGCGGCTCCACACAGGCTGCGACCGTCACAGGCCGCACGGTCGTTGCGACCAGCCCAGTCGGAGGGCCGATCCGTCGCCACCGGAGCCGCCCGGGCTTCGAGCGGCCTGTAGAGTTGCCGAGGACCACTCTCCGACAAGGATCGTCGCATGGCCTTCGCCGACCGTTCGGTTTCGCAGCGCTTCGTACCCGGGCAACGGGGCGGCACGGCCGTCGTCCCGCAGCAGCGACTCGATCAGCGGCCCGCCGTCGATGCGGCCGTGCCACGGAATCGGGTCCGCGACCTGACGGCGCTCGTTCTGCTCGCGGCCTGCGCCTTCCTCGCGACTGCGCTCATCACGTTCGACCCCGCCGATCCGCCTTTCTCCCGCGTGTTTCCGCCGCACGCCCGGGCTGTAAACGCCTGCGGCCTCATTGGTTCAGTCGTCGCGGGGGCGCTGTATGAGTCGCTCGGTCTGGGCGGCTGGTTCGCCGTGGCGATGCTCCTCGCGCTCGACATCGCGGTGCTCCGCCGCCGCCCGCTACCCGACATGCCGCTGCGGACGATCGGTGCAGCGGTGGCGTTGGCGGGCGGCTGCACGCTGCTCACGCTCTTCCTGCCAGACTGGATCGAGCGGCCGCTCTGGGGGCCGGGGGGCCGCTTGGGAAGCATGGGTCGCCTGCTGGTCGACTCGTATCTCGCTCGGACCGGCGGCGCGATCGTGGTGACGGCTGCGACGCTCGGCGGCCTGTTCCTCGCCTGCGACACGCTGGTGCTCGCCGCCGTGACGACAGTGGGCACGGCGGCGGCGATGGCTGCCAGCGGCATCGGGGCCGTGGTTGGCCGACTCACCGCTCGCCGGGCTGCCGAGCCAGAGTCGCTTGACGCCGCCGACATCGCCGCGCGATTCCCCGGCCTCCGAGGCCGATTCGGTGCCGCTGCCGATCGCGATCAGGCCGAGGACGATGTGGACAGCCTCGACGACGAGCCGACCATCCGCGTGAAGCGTCGCGAGACGCCCGTGACCGACGAGGCGGAAGGAGACGGCGAACACGACGAACCCATCGAGGCGACCGACGCCGACGGGACCGACGAAGAGCCGGGCACCGTCGCGACGCCGGCTCAGCCGCTCGTGCCGATTCGGACGCTCTCCAGCCGTCGCAAGCCGCAGGCCACGCTCGAACTCTCGCCCGATCCGGCCGCCGACTACGAGTTGCCGAGCCTCGACCTGCTGCTGGCCACGGAGTATCTGGAACTCGACCAGCAGGAGCAGGAAGTTCGCGACCGGGCCAAGGTGCTCGAGAAGACGTTCGGCGAGTTCGGGTTCAAGGTGAAGGTGGTCGAGATCGAGACTGGTCCGGTGATTTCGCAGTACGAGATCGAGCTCGAGGCCGGCCTGCGGCTCTCCAAGATCACCAACCTCGCCGACGACCTGGCGATCGCCCTCCGCGTGCCGAGCGTGCGAATCGTGGCTCCGATCCCGGGCAAGAACTCGGTCGGCATCGAGGTGCCCAACACCACCCGGCAGA
>JBBAVQ010000113.1:0-9166 GCA_040397625.1 Pirellulales bacterium
TTCCGGGCGTCAAGAAGGCGAGCTGGTGATCCACACCCTCCGTGGTGGGCAACGACCGAATCCGAGACCGAATCAGAGAAGCGAATCAGAGAAGCGAATCAGAGAAGCGAATCAGAGAAAAGACGAGCACGATTTCAGGCCAGATTTCAGGCTGGATTTAGACAAAGGGCCCTGTTGACATGATGACCGACCCGATCGCCGACATGCTGACCCGAATCCGCAACGCGGTGCGCGTCGAACGTGCCACCGTCGATGTGCCGAGTTCGAAGGTGAAGCGTGGGCTGGCGGAAGTTTTGAAGCGCGAAGGCTTCATCTGGGATTGGCGGGAGGTGGAGGCCGAGCCGGTGCCGCACCTTCAGCTCGAGTTGAAATATGGTCCGAACGGCGAACGGCTGATTCGTCACATCCGGCGGGTCAGTTCTCCCGGACGGCGGGTGTACAGCCGGTCGGCGCGGCTGCGTCCGGTTCTTGGTGGGCTTGGCATTTCGATCCTCTCGACGTCCAGCGGCGTGGTGAGTGATCGTGAGGCCCGGCAGAAGAAGCTCGGCGGCGAAGTTCTCTGTGAGCTCTGGTAGTCCGAAAGGTCAGGCAGGCGATGTCGCGTATCGGTAAAGCTCCCGTTTCGATCCCCAAGGGTGTGAAGGCGTCCGTCTCGGGCCGCACGCTCGCGGTGGAAGGTCCGCTTGGCAAGCTCGTGCACACGCTCCATCCGGCAGTGTCGGTGGAAGTTGATGCCCCCGCCAATGCGCTCAAGGTCACCCGCGACGGCGATGCGCGGATCGCACGCTCAGTGCACGGTCTGACGCGTGCTCTCGCCGCCAACATGGTGGAGGGTGTTTCCAAGGGCTTCGAAAAGAAGCTCGAGATCGTGGGCGTGGGCTATCTGGCGGCGATCCAGAAGAACATGCTGCAACTCCGCGTTGGCTTCGCCAACGAGCTGCAGGTCGAGATTCCGGCCGGTCTCGCGGTCACCTGCCCCGACCAGACGCACATCACGATCAAGGGGATCGACAAGCAACTCGTCGGCCAGTTTGCCGCCGAGGTGCGGTCGCTCCGCAAGCCGGAGCCCTACAAGGGCAAGGGCATCCGCTACGAAAACGAGCAGGTTCGTCGCAAGGCCGGCAAGGCGGTCACGAAGTAAGGGCACCATCCATGGATCATTCCCGCAGTATTCTCCGCCAGCGGCAGCGTCGCCGGTTCCGCGTTCGCCGCTCCATTCGCGGCACCACGGATCGGCCGCGGCTCACCGTCTTCCGGACGCACAAGCACATCTACGCCCAGGTCATCGACGATTCGACTGGCAAGACGCTCGCGTCGGCCAGTTCGATGGACAAGGCCCTGCGCGACGGCCTCGGCTTTGGTGGCAACAAGCAGGCTGCCGAGGCGATTGGCAAGGCAGTTGCCGAGCGGGCCCAGGCTGCCGGCGTCAGCAAGGTGTGCTTCGACCGTGGCGAGTTCCGTTTTCACGGCCGAGTGGCCGCCCTCGCCGAAGCCGCCCGGGCTGCCGGGCTGCAGTTCTGATCGACCCATCCCCGCATCGTTTTCGCCCCTCGTACGCAAGACCGCTCGCACACCTTCGGAGGTAGTTCCTCGTGTCCACTGGCAAAGAATCCCGCACCGGCGAGTTCGTCGAGAAGGTGGTGAAGGTCCGTCGTTGCGCCACGGTGGTGAAGGGCGGTCGCCGTTTCAGCTTCGCCGGCCTCGTGGTCGTGGGGAACGGCCGTGGCAAGGTGGGCTGTGGGTATGCGAAGGCCAACGAAGTGCCGCCCGCCGTCGAGAAGGCCATCAAGGATGGCATGAAGAATCTGATCGAGGTTCCCGTCGAGCACGGCAGCATCCCCCATCGCGTGGAAGGCCACTACGAGACGGCGAAGGTGATCCTGCTGCCGGCCGGCCCGGGCACGGGCATCATTGCCGGCGCCGCTGTCCGGGCGGTCTGCGAGTCGGCCGGGATCCGCGACGTGCTCACAAAGGCTCACGGTTCGACCAATCCGGTGAACCTCGTGAAGGCCGCGCTCGAGGCGCTCAAGCAGCTCCGCACCAAGGCGGAAGTCGAACGGCTCCGCGGCGTCACGCTCTCCTGAACATCCCGCCCTCAGCGGCCATCACCCCGTATTTCAGACATCAGGCATTCAGCCATGAAACTCAACGACGTCAACAAGGGCATCCACAAGAACACCAAGCGGCTTCGCGTGGGCCGTGGGCCCGGCTCCGGCCGCGGCCGGACGGCGGGGCGAGGCAACAAGGGCCAGGGGCAGCTCGCCGGCTGGTCGTCGCCTTCGATCTTCGAGGGCGGCTGCATGCCGCTCATCCGGCGCATCCCCAAGCGAGGCTTCCACAATGCCTACGGCCTGATCGTCAAGGCGGTCAACGTGGGCGATCTGGCCGAGGCATTCGAGGCGGGCGCGGAGGTCAGCCCCGCGACGCTGCGGGCCGCCGGCCTGGCCAAGGGGATTTGGCAGCAGGTGAAGATCCTGGGCAACGGCGAGCTCAAAAAGGCCCTCAAGGTGTCGGCGCACCACTTCAGCGAGCAGGCCAAGGCGAAGATTCTCGCCGCCGGCGGAACCGTCACGGAACTGCCCGGACCTGCCCCCGTGGTTCGCAAGGTCAAGAAGGCATCGCGGAAAAAGCCCGCCGCCGGGTAGGGTAAGGGCTTCAGGCCGTCGCCTCCCTCGAAGGATTCCATCTCGTGCTCGAGAAGCTCCGCGTCATTTTCACGATTCCCGAACTGCGGCAGAAGATCCTGCTGACGCTGGGCCTCCTGGCGATCTATCGGGTCGGGTGGCAGGTTCCCCTGCCCATCATCGACGCCAACGTGATGAACCAGTTCGCCAAGGAGGCGGGTGGCATCGGCGAACTCCTGCGGACGGTGGCGGTGTTCTCCGCCAGCCAGCTGTCGCAGGCGACGATCTTCGGGCTCGGCATCATGCCGTACATCTCGGCGTCGATCATCTTCCAGCTTCTCGGCACCGTCTGGCCGCCGCTCGAACGGCTGCAGAAGGAGGGGGAGGCGGGCCGCAAGAAGATCAACGAGTACACCCGGTATGCCACGGTGCTGATCTGCATCGTGCAGAGCTGGGCGTACGTGGCATTTCTGGCGTCGCAGCGGGTCGGCGAGCAGTCGCTGATCTCGCCGGCGTTCCTCGTGGACGGCCGTCTGCCGCTCTCGTGGCAGTTCGTGGCCGTGATGACGATGACCGCGGGCACGATCTTCCTGATGTGGCTGGGCGAGCAGATCGACGAGTTTGGCATCGGCAACGGCATCAGCCTGCTGATCATGGCGGGCATCCTTGCGGGCATGCCGAGCGCGTTGGTCGAGCTGGGAAGCGACACCACCTGGGAACTCGGCGGCGGCGGCGGCAAGATGGGTGTCGAGACGCTGCTCGTGCTCGCGGCGCTCTTTGTGGGCGTGGTCGCGGGCGTGGTGTTCATGACGCAGGGGCAGCGGCGGATCCCCACCCAGAGCGCGAAGCACGTGCGTGGTCGCCGCGTCTACGGTGGCACGCGGCAGTATCTGCCGCTGCGGGTGAACCAGGCGGGCGTGATGCCGATCATCTTCGCCAGTTCGCTGCTGCTGTTCCCGCAGTTGCTCTTCCAGTACCTGAGCAATGCCTTTCCGACGAGCGACATCCTCCGCACCCTGCACGACTCGTTCATGCGGGGGCAGTCATTCCTCTACAACCTCTGCTACATCGCGCTGATCTACTTCTTCTGCTACTTCTGGACAGCGATCACCTTCAACCCGAAGGAAATGGCCGACAACCTCAAGAACTTCGGGGCCTTCATACCGGGGTATCGCCCCGGCAGGCGGACCGCGGACTACCTGGAACGGGTGATGGAACGGATCACCTACGTCGGTGCCGGCTTCCTGTCGCTCGTCGCCGTGATTCCGACGATCGTCGGCGGGGCGCTTGGCATTCCGGCCCAGATCGCCAGCTTCTACGGCGGGACGGGGCTCCTGATCGCCGTGAGCGTGGCCTTCGACCTGGTCCAGAAGATCGACAGCCATCTCGTGATGCGAAACTACAGCGGGCTGCTCGAGAAGAGCTGATGCCGCCCCTTCCGAGAACGCCCCGGAATCTGCCATGCGGATCGTGCTGATCGGGCCACCGGGGGCGGGAAAGGGAACGCAGTGCCAGCGGCTGGTGGACCTGCTGAAGGTGCCGCATCTTTCGACCGGCGAGATGCTCCGCGCCGAGGTCAAGGCCCGCACGCCAGCGGGGATCGAGGCGGCGGCGTACATGGCGCAGGGCCAACTCGTGCCCGACCAGATCATCGTCGGCATGGTCAGTCGTCGGCTCCAGGCGCCGGATTGTCGAGTGGGCTGTCTGCTCGACGGGTTTCCGCGGACGCTGCCCCAGGCCGAGACGCTCGACGACCTCCTCGAGCGTCGCGCCATGAGCGTGGACGGCGTCATCGAACTGGCGGTGCCGCGGGACGAACTCGTGCGGCGGATGATCGCCCGGAAGCGGGAAGACGACGACCCGGACGTCTTCGCGAAGCGGATCGCGAGCTTCGAGGTGCAGACGGCTCCGCTCCTCGACTATTACTCGCGACAGGACAAGCTCGCATCGATCGACGGGCTGGGCACGGCCGACGAGATCTTCGACCGCGTCAGGGCGGCGGTGAAGCGTTTTGAGCGGGCGGCTCGGATGCGGTGACGGCGGTCGCCCCGCGTCCACGCGACGGTATACTTCAGCATATCGCACGGTCATCCGGCTGGTCGCTCTGGAGGTGAGTTCGTCGTGGTCAATCTTCGGTCTCCTCGCGAAATCGCGCTGATGCGTCGGGCCGGTCTGGTGGTCTGGGGCGCCCATCAGGTTGCCCGAGCGATGGTCAAGCCGGGTGTCACGACGGGCGAGATCGATGCCGCGGTCGAGAAGTTCTTCCTGGAGCACGGCGCGGTGCCGCTGTTCAAGGGAGTGCCCGGGAAGGTGCCATTTCCCGCCGTCTGCTGCATTTCGGTGAACGACGAGGTGGTGCACGGCATTCCGGGGCCGCGGCAGCTGCGGCCCGGCGACGTCGTGAGCATCGACACCGGCTGCAGCCTGGGGGGCTGGTGCGGCGACTCGGCGATCACGCACCCCGTGGGAGAGATCGAGCCTGACGTGCAGCGGCTGCTCGATTGCACGGCGGGCGTGTTGCAGTTGGCGATCGAGCTGATGGCCACCCGCAGCCGGTGGAGCGATGTGGCGACCGAGATGGCCAAGTACGTGCGGGATCATGGCTTCTCGGTCGTGGAGAACTTCGTGGGCCATGGCATAGGGCGGGGCATGCACGAGGATCCCCAGGTGCCCAACTTCTGCACGCCCGCGTTCCGCAAGAATCACGATTTCGAGTTGGAGCCGGGCCTGGTGATCGCCGTCGAGCCGATGGTCAACATGGGCTCGAAAAAGGTGCGGCCGCTGGCCGATCATTGGACCCAGTCGACCGTGGACGGCCGGGCGAGCGCCCATTTCGAGCACACCGTGGCGATCACCGAGAGCGGGCCGATGGTGTTGACATCCCCTCCTACTGCGGGGGAGACGCTGGAGCCGATTCAGGCCGCCGGCTGAGGCCAGTCGGCTCGGCGAGCGCCCGAATTCGTATGGATCGCAGGATTCTCGCCACCCCCTTGTGACCCCCCAGTCGCGATCCTATAGTCTGTGGCTCGGTCCGAAGTCCCGTTTCCGGTTCCAGGCCATCCTTGGCCGTCGTCACGAGTTCGTCCATGAAGGTCCGCGCCAGCGTCCGTCGGATGTGTGAGAAGTGCAAGATCGTCAGGCGCCGTGGCGTCGTCTTCGTGGTCTGCGCCGACCCCCGGCACAAGCAGCGGCAGGGGTGAAGGGCGATCGTGGCTGGATCATCCCTCGCCCCGGAACCCCGGGTCGGGTGGAGTGCCGGGGCGTGCTCGCGGGATGGCGTGAATCGCCAGCCCGAAGCGCATCGCGGCCGATGTAATACGGGATTCGCGACGGGTACGAAACAATCCAAAGGCGACACGAGTCGTCAGGAACACACAACGGAAATCACACCATGCCGCGTCTGATGGGCGTCGACATTCCCTCCGAGAAGAAGACGATCTACTCGCTGCAGTACCTCTACGGCGTCGGCCAGCGCGTTGCCCGGGAGCTCTGCCACAAGGCTGGCGTCGATCCGCTGGGCAAGGCCCGCGACCTTCACGAGGATGAGCTTGCCCGCCTCGCGGCCCTCCTGGACAAGGACTACACGGTCGAGGGGCAGTTGCGGCGTCAGGTGGCGCAGAACATCTCCCGCCTCAAGGACATCGGCAGCTATCGGGGTCTGCGGCATCGCCGCGGTCTTCCGGTTCGCGGCCAGCGGACGCGGACGAATGCCCGCACGCGGAAGGGGCCGAAGAAGACGGTCGCCGGCAAGAAGGGCGTGAAGGACCTCAAGTAGTCTGCGTCGTCCGGTCGCATCTCACGCTCATCCACGAGTTTCTCGAACCACGGATTCATCCAGCATGTCGAAAGTCGCAAAGGCCAAGAAGAAGAGTGTCACGGCGGGGATCGCCTACGTCGTGGCCAGCTTCAACAACACGACCGTCACCATCACCGACACCCGGGGCGACACGCTCTGCTGGGCGAGTGGTGGCACCTGCGGGTTCAAGGGAAGTCGCAAGGGCACGCCCTTCGCCGGCCAGTGCGCGGCGCAGCAGGCCGCCGAGAAGGCTGCCAAGTTCGGCGTCAAGGAACTCGAGGTCCGCGTCAAGGGCCCGGGCAGCGGTCGGGAGAGTGCGATCACCGCGCTGCAGGCCGCCGGCATGAACGTCAAGAGCATCGAGGACATCACGCCGCTTCCCCACAACGGCTGTCGCCCCCCGAAGAAGCGTCGGGTCTGATCCGTCGCTGTCGCCTTCCCCAATCACCCGCACCTCAGCCTCCTCACCCCTTCGAATAGCCGATACCCATGGGACGAATCACCGGACCTGTCTGCCGCCTCTGCCGTCGTGACGGCCTGAAGCTCTTCCTCAAGGGAAGTCGCTGCGATACGCCGAAGTGCGCCATCGAGCGTCGCCCGACGCCCCCGGGCATGGTGCAGAAGCGGCGCGGCAAGCCGACTGACTACGGCATCCATCTTCGTGAGAAGCAGAAGGTCAAGCATTTTTACGGCGTGCTGGAGCGTCAGTTCCGCACCTATTTTGCCCGGGCTGAACGTGGCAAGGGCAACACCGGCGAGGTGCTGATGTCGCTGCTCGAGAGGCGGCTCGACAACGTGGTGCATCGTCTGGGCTTCGCTCCATCGCGGGCGGCTGCCCGTCAGCTCGTGATGCACGGCCACATCACCATCAATGGCGGCAAGGTCGACGTGCCGAGCTACCTGGTGAAGGCCGGCGACCTGCTGCGGGTGAAGAATCGGGCGAAGAGCCTGCAGCTCGTCCATGGGGCACTCGCCGAGTTCCGCAGGGACGTGCCGGAGTTTCTCTCGCGTGGCGAAGGTGCCATTCCGGAGGGTCGCGTTGACCGTCTGCCGGCCACCGAGGATGTCTCCATCCCGGTTCAGGCCAATCTCATCATCGAACTTTGTTCCAAGTGATCCAAGGAGTTTCGCATGCATATCCGCTGGCGTGGTCTGGAACTGCCGGGCGCTGTCACGGCTGACACCAAGACGCTGTCGTCGACGTACGGCAAGTTCACTGCGGAGCCCTTCGAGCGCGGCTTCGGCACGACAGTCGGCAACAGCCTCCGTCGGGTGCTGCTGTCCAGCCTCGAGGGAAGCGCCGTCACGCAGATCAAGTTGGCCGGCGCGCTCCACGAGTTCACGACCATCAAGGGCGTGCTCGAGGATGTGACCGACATCGTGCTGGCGGTGAAGAGCCTGGTGGTGAAGAACCACAGTGATTCGACCCGCGTGCTCCGTGTCGAGAAGAGCACCAAGGGGCCGATCACCGGGGCCGACATCCAGACCGACGACGCCGTCGAGGTGGTCAACAAGGATCTGGTGTTGGCCACGCTCACTGACGACGTTCCGTTCGAACTCGAGATGGTCGTGGAAAACGGCCGGGGCTATGTGCCGTCGAGCGAGCACAGCCAGGCGTCGCAGGAAATCGGCATCATCCCCGTTGACGCGGTGTTCAGCCCGGTGACACGGGTCAAGTACGAGGTCGAAGAGACCCGCGTCGGCCAGAAGACCAACTACGACAAGCTCACGATGGAGATCTGGACCGACGGCACCGTGACGCCCGAAATGGCGTTGGTCGAGGCGGCCAAGATCCTCCGCAAGCACCTCAACCCGTTCGTCGGCTACACCAAGCCGGGGGCGGCGGTGCCGCTGCCGGGCGTCGCCAACCTGTTCGCCGTCGAGGCCCCGCTCGAGAGCCGGCTGGGTATGCTCGTGAGCGATCTGCGGCTCTCGCTGCGAGCGAGCAACTGCCTCGAGGAGGCGGGCATTTCGACGATTCGCGAACTCGTGTCGCGGAGCCGTGATGAGATGCTCGAAATGCGGAACCTGGGCGACACCACGCTGCAGGAGATCGAGGAGAAGCTTCGCGAACTCGGCCTCCACCTCGGCATGGACGTGCCCGCTGGAGCGGCGTCCTGACGTCCTGGCCGGCCCCTACGACTCTCGTACACGAAGGAAATCACCATGCGTCATCGTCGCAAAGGCCGTGTGCTCGGCCGTAGTCCGTCTCATCAGCGGGCCCTCCTGCGGAATCTCGCCTCCGCCTTGATGCTCACCTCGAAGAAGGTCGACGCTGACGAGCCGGGGGCTGCGAAGGTTCCGGGCCGCATTGTCACGACCGTCGCCAAGGCGAAGGAAGTCCGGCCGCTGGTCGAGCGGTGCGTGACGATCGCCAAGCATGGACTGGCGGCAGCCGACAAGGCTCGGCAGTTTGGGACGTCGGCCGATCGCGATTCGGCGGCGTGGAAGCAGTGGCGGACGAGCGACCAGTGGAAGCAATGGGCCCACGCCATGGCGCCCGCCGTCAAGGCTCGTCGTCGGGTCATCCAACTGCTCGGCGACAAGAAGGCTGCCCGGGTGGTGTTCGAGGAGATCGCCCCCCGGTTCGTGGATCGGCCGGGCGGCTACACGAGGATCCTGAAGCTGGCGACGCCGCGGCTGGGCGATGCCGGCCCGCGAGCGATCCTCGAGTTCGTCAGCCAGGAAGCGACCGCCAAGCCGCAGAAGCCGCGGGTTGAAGCCGCCAGACCGGTCGCCACCTGAT
>JBBAVQ010000114.1:0-9146 GCA_040397625.1 Pirellulales bacterium
GGATGGCGAAGCGCAGGCAGCATCGAGTGAGCGGAGGCCACGATGGCCGAAGCGAACGTCCGGCGATGGGCATGGGTAGCCCCGAGCCGAAGGCGAGCCAGCGAAGCACACAGTTTGAAAACCTGTGCTACGGGAGCACACAGGGTTAAAAACCTGTGCTGAGAAAAACCTGTGCTGCGAGGGGACACGACACGCCTGGAAACGCACAACGCCACCGCGTCTGACACGCGATGGCGTCTGCTTCGTCGATGGACAGTTCCGAGCGATCAGCGACCGCTGTGGTACTGGCCCTGTGACTTGGCGGCACCGTTCCGCCAGGTGGCGTTACTTGACTCCCGCGTCCGCTGGACCGAGTTGCCGCGGGTCGAGGGGCTGACCGAGTAACTGCGATACGAACGCGTCGTCTGCGGACGCGGCTGAACAGGCTGCACGGGCTGCTGGGCGAACGAGGCCCCCATCCCGACAACCACGACGGCCGCCACGAGCATGGCAAGGCGCTTCATGATCGAATCTCCAGAAGGCGGAGCCACGGAGCGGACCAACCGCTCTTTGAACCCCGTATCTTCAGTATCGGCCGCTCCACCCGCCGAAACAAGCGCAGTCACCGCGCTGCTCGGCTCGCGGCCCGACAACCGTCACTTCCGCCGCTTCGCCGCCGGCTTCTTTTTGGCAGGCCGCTTCGCCGACTCGTGGTCGCGGCCGTCCACCAACACGTCGATCGTGCCGGTCTCGACGCGGTAGAGCCAGCCGTGGATCCGGGGAAGCGACCCCTTGGCGTGCATGTTGCGGATCAGCGCGAGGCTCTTGAGGTGCTTGATCTGCAGCTTGACGTTTTCCTCGGTGAGCACCGCGAGCTTTTCGTCCCGCGAGAGCTTCTTCTCCTTGGCGATGCGGTTGGCCGCCTCCTTGGCGCCGGTGGCGATGCACAGCCAGTCGGCAATGTAGTTTTCGTGCACGCCGTCTTCGATCGCCGCGATGCCGCCGCACCGCGTGTGGCCGCAGACGATGATGTCTTCGATCTTCAGGTGCACCACGCCGTATTCGAGGATCGCCGAGATGTTGACGTCGTTGAAGGCAATGATGTTGGCGACGTTGCGGTGCACGAACATCGTGCCCGGCTTCGAGCCCGTCATCTGGTGCTCGCTGACGCGGGAATCGGAGCAGCCGATCCAGAGCACCTTCGGCCGCTGCTTGGCGGCGATCGCGTGGTAGTAGTTTTCGTTGGGCAGAAACTCGCCAGACACGAACTTGGAGTTCCCATCCAGCAGATCGTTGATCATGTCGCTCATCGCAGTCGCTCCTTGGTCGTGCCGCGTGCAAACCGGCTCCGCGGAGCCCCGAGGCTACCAAGCCGCCGGGTGGGCGGCCACAACCATCCCCGGGTTTTACGGACGACGGTTCGCCGGCCGGATTTGCCCTTGCGTCGCCGCGGCGACCGCGTGAAAGTGCTGTCCAGCCCGCCCCGTTCGGCCGGGCACGGAGATGCGCGATGACCCCGGAGGCACTGCTCGGACCACTGGCCGGCCACTGGCAGGCGGCACTGACCGCCGCCGTGGTGGCCGTCACGCTCGCCGCGCTGCTGTTCGTGCAGCGGGCCCCAGACATGGTGATGATCGGCGGAGTGGTGCTCCTGCTGGCCACCGGGGTGATCACGCCCGACGAGGCCCTCAAGGGGATGAGCAACGAGGGCATGGTGACGGTGGCGGCGCTGTTCGTCGTGGCGGCGGCCGTCGAGCGGACCGGCGCCCTGGCGTCGCTCGTGGACCGGACGCTCGGCAGGCCGAAATCGCTGGCCACCGCCCAGGTCCGCACGATGATCGCGCCGGGCGTGATCTCCGCGTTCACGAACAACACGCCCGTGGTGGCGCTGATGGTGCCGGCGATCCGCGACTGGGCCAAGAAAAACCGCTTCAGCATCTCCAAACTGCTGATGCCGATGAACGCCGCGGTCGTCCTCGGCGGACTCTGCAC
Source organism: Pirellulales bacterium (assembly GCA_040397625.1). Lineage (GTDB taxonomy): Bacteria > Planctomycetota > Planctomycetia > Pirellulales > UBA1268 > QWPN01. The sequence goes on from JBBAVQ010000114.1 coordinate 1,972, forward strand.
CCTGATCGGCACGAGCACCAACGTGGTCGTCAGCGGCCTCGTGGCGGCGAAGCGAGGCCAGCCGCTCGGCATGTTCGACATCACCTGGCTGGGCGTGCCGCTGTTCGCCATCGGGCTCGTCTACCTCATCGTCGCCAGCCGCTTTCTGCTCAAGGATCGGCGGCCGCCGATGAGCACCAGCGACGACCCGCGGCAGTACAGCCTGGAGATGGTGGTTGATCAGGGCAGCCCGCTGGTGGGCCGCACGATCGAGGCGGCGGGGTTGCGACACCTGCACGGCCTGTTCCTCATGGAGATCGACCGCGGTGGCCGCGTGATCGCCGCCGTCGCTCCGACCGAGCGGCTCCAGGCAGGCGACCGGCTCGTGTTCGTGGGCGTGCTCGACTCCGTGGTCGAACTGCAGAAGATTCGCGGCCTGCGGCCCGCCACCGATCAGGTGTTCAAGCTCGACGACCCGCGGAGCGAGCGGGTGCTGGTGGAGGCGGTCGTCTCGCCGTCGTGCCCGCTGGTGGGCCGCACGATCCGCGAGGGCCAGTTCCGCTCCACCTACGGCGCGGTGGTGATCGCCGTGGCCCGCGACGGCGAGCGGCTGCAGATGAAGATCGGCGACATCGTGCTCCAGCCGGGCGACACGCTGCTGGTGGAAGCGGGCCAGGCGTTCATCGACCGGCAGCGGACCAACCGCCACTTCTATTTGGTCAGCGAGGTGACAGGCTCCACCCCGCCGCGGCACGACAAGGCCTGGATCGCCTGCACCGTGCTGGCGGCGATGGTGCTCGCCGCCGCCCTGGAGCTCGTGCCCATGGTGGCGGCGGCCCTGGTGGCGGCGTGTGCGGTGGTCGGGCTGCGGTGCATCTCATCCACCGAAGCGCGGAGATCGATCGAGTGGGAGTCGCTGCTGCTGATCGCCGCGAGCTTCGGTCTCGCCCGGGCCATGGAAAAGACGGGGCTCGCCGAGATGGTGGCCCACTCCACGATCGCCGCCGGCGGCGACAACCCCTATGTCGTGCTCGCCGCGCTCTATCTCGTGACCATGCTGTTTACGGAACTGATGAGCAACAACGCCGCCGCCGTGCTCACCTTCCCGATCGCCTGGCAGACCGCCGCCGACCTCGGCGTCAATCCGATGCCCTTCGTGATGGCGATCACGGTCGCCGCGAGCTGCGGATTCGCCACGCCGATGGGCTACCAGACCAATCTGATGATCTACGGCCCCGGCGGGTACAAGTTCAGCGACTACATGCGGTTCGGCGGCCCGCTCAACCTGCTCGTGATGGCCGTCACGGTCGCCCTGGCACCGCTGATCTGGTCGTTTTGGCCGTAGGTGGCCGGGTTTTCAACGGTCCGCCCGCGGCATAGGCTAGTGGGTTGCGGCGGATCGATCACCGGCATCAGGGCGGCATGAGCGACATCCTCTTCCACTACCACCGAGTCAATCCGACGACGTGGTTCTACTTCGCCTCGCTCCTGTCGATCGCGCTGTTCTTCAAGTTCAACCGGCTCTGGAGCATCCGAAACCTCGACTTGCTCGGGCTGATCCTCCTCGCTCCAGGCATCCTGGCAGTCGAATACGGCGGCTACAAGGCGAACGTGGCCGACCAGCAGCTGGGGTTCGTCTGGATCTTCGTCGTCACGGGCTGGTTCCTCGCAAGGATGCTCTGCGACTCGATGATGGTCCGCCGCCCGATGCTGGAGCCGAACCTGACCACCGGAGGACTTGTCTTCCTGGGCGTGTCGCTGCTGGTCTTCCTGCTGGCCAACGTGATCACGACGCGGCCGCAGCGGGATGACATGGCTGGCGCGGCCGGCGCCGACCGCCTGGAGGCCCGTGACGCCGAAGTGGATGCCGACCAGCTGGCCCGACTCGGACCCGGGTATCCCCTGCTCTTTCTCCTCCCCCAGATCTCGACGCAGCGGATCTTCTTCGCCCCCGACGGAGCCGACGCACCACCGGATCCCGGCGACTCGAGCCGCCGCGCCGTTCACGAGACCACGGCCCGGATCATGGCGATCGTCTCGCAGCTCGCGATCGTCGTGGGCATGGTGGTGATTGGCTGGCGGCACTTCGAGAACACCCGCCTGGGCATCGCCGCCGCCGTGCTCTACCTGCTCCTGCCCTACACCGCCACGATGACGGGCCGCGTCGATCACGTCCTGCCGGGCGCACTGGTGCTCTGGGCGATCGCCGCCTACCGCCGGCCGTTCCTCGCCGGCGTGCTCGTGGGCCTCGCGATCGGCACGATCTACTATCCCGTGTTCCTCCTGCCACTGTGGTGCAGCTTCTACTGGGAGCGGGGCGTGCGCCGCTTCGCGGCCGGCGTGGCCGCCTCGCTGGCGACGCTCGTCGTAGCCCTCTGGTTCACCTCGCCCGACGCCACGGTTTTCCTCGGCCAGCTCCGGCAGATGTTTGGCTGGATCTTCCCCAACGAAGTGTCTCTGGAGGGCTTCTGGGCGCTGCCGTCGCAGGACGCCGTCTACCGGCTGCCGGTGCTCGCGGCCTTCGTGGCGATGATGGCGACGCTCGCGATCTGGCCGGCCCCCAAGAACCTCGGCACGCTGATGAGTTGCACGGCGGCCGTGCTCCTCGGCAGCCAGTTCTGGAAGGCCCACAACGGCGGCCTGTTCATGGCCTGGTATCTGCCGGTGCTGCTGCTGGTGGTGTTCCGGCCGAACCTCGAAAACCGCGTGGCGATGCTGATGCTTTCGCCCGAGTGGTTCCCCCGCCGCCGCGCCGCCTGAGACTCGGACACAGGAATCGGGGCGAGGCTGGCGAATCGGGAGGGCGCACAGGTTGACAACCAGTGCCACGGGAAAGAGCAGCGAGGGGCTGCCCGTGCCAATCGAGCGGCGTAGGAAACCGAACGAAGCCTGGAGGGCGAAGTGAGGTTTCCTTCGAGTGAGTGCAGGGCAGGATGCCCGTAGCGAACGTCCGGCGAGATGGCACGGGCAGCCCCGAGCCCGCGGCGAACCTGGAAGACACACAGGTTAAAAACCTGTGCTACGGGAGGCACCGAGCCTCGTGAGCACGGAAGGCCGGCACTCCGTGCATGTGTCGAGTCATGCGTCGCGCCTCACCCGCGACGAGGATCGTAGTCCGCCGGCGGGGCATGGCGGCTGGCGAGCCAGGACCGCCACGCGATCGCATCCCACTCGAAGTTCGTGCCGGTCAGCATCACGAGCGCCTCGAGCACGCGGTCATTTCGCACCGACACCTTTGACCGCTTCGGGCCGCCCCCCATCGAGAGGCCGCCGCCTGAGGGCGTGAAGGTCGCCGAGGTTGAGCCCTCCGGCTTGCCGTCGCTGGTCACCACGATGTGCTCCGTATCGAGGGCGTCGATCAGCGGTCCGACGGCCGCGGGCATACCGAGCCGGCCAAGCGCCTCCGCGGCACGATTGACCTGGCCGTTGTCGGCGCTTTTGAGGGCCGCCACCAGCGTCGGCACGGCGAGGTGCGGGCCGATCACCATGAGCCGCTCGACGGCCGCGATCCTCGTCTCCGGATCGGGATGGTCGAGCGCCGCGGCTACGATCACACCGACCGCGGCGGACGAACGGATCCGGGACAGCGACTCGAGGCACCAAGTCCGCACGCGGAAGACCGGATCCTTGGCAATCATCGCGGCGAGGGCCGACACCGCCGCCGGATCGGAGATCTCGCGGATCTCCTCGGCCGCACGGTCGGCCTGGGCCGGCTGATCGACCTGGCGCCGCAGCCGCTCGAGCTTGCCGTTCCACTCCTTCTCCGCGAGCGTCGCCCGGTCGTTCCGCTCGATGATGTCGATCTCCTGGGCGGTCCGCCAGCCGCCCCGATGGCGAACGTATCCGCGCTTCGCCATCAACTCCTGCTGCGTGGGCTTCGCCGGCTCGACCATCACCGGCGGGTCGGCCGGCGGCGGCTCAGCGGCCCGCACAGGCTGTCCGACCGGTGGCATGAGGAGCGCGGCCGCCACCACCATCGTCGGGCAGGGATACGTTCGTCGTGGGATCATGCCTGTGATCTCGGCTCGACCCTGCCCCCGCCTTGACCGGCTGTCGGTCACGGCGTTCGGGTCAGGTCGTGAATCATTCTGGCATAGGAGGCGACCACGCGGATCACCACCGTGGCCACCAGGCAGGCCACCAGGGCCCAGGCCAGGAATCCAACGGCCTGCACCGCCGCCGTAAAGCCCCGCACCGCTGACTCGTCGAGATGGTCGGCCACGCGGTCGAGCGCCTCGGCCGTCGTGCCCGTGGCTTCGCCGACGGCCACCGCCTCGATCACGGCCCTCGGGAGCCGGCCGGTGGCTGTCAGCGTTTCCGGCAGGTCGCGGCCACCCCGCAGCAGATCCTCCACCCGGCGACGATCGCAGCCGAAACCCGGCGCCGCGCGAGACGCAAGCTCCACCATCTCGCCGATGCTGACGCCCGCGTGTGCGGCCAGCGACGCCGCCCGGCACCAGGCCGCCGCCTCCGCCGCGACCGCCGCCGGCCCGATGAGCGGCAGGCGACGGCCGACACTCCATGCCCATCCCCGGTGCCGCCAGCTCTTCCACGCGGCAACCCCCGCCACGGCGACCGCCGCGGCCATGGCGGCGAGCCCCGCCAGAAAGAGCAGCACACCACCCCGCCCCGTAAGCCCGAGGCCGAGGAAGTCGAGCGGCTTCCCATCGAGGCCGCGGGAGAGCCCCGAGACGATGATCATCACCACGATCGCGAGCACCGCCACCACGAGCCGGATCGCCGGACCGACAAGGGCAGCGCGGAGCGTGCGCCGCGTGGCCACCGACCGCGCGAGAGTCTTGGCCGTTTCATCGAGCACCTCGGCGAGCCGGCCGGTGCGGTCGCCCACGATGAGCATGCCGGCCACGACGTCGGGAATCGCGGCCGTGGCGGCACACGCCTCGCCGAGCGCGTCGCCGGCGGCGAGCCGCGCCGCCACGCGTTGCATCACCGGCCGCCACCGACCAGGCACCCGCCCCGCCTCCGACGCCCAGGCACGCCGCAGGTCGATCCCCGCGGCAACTGCGATGGACAGCCGGTGGAGAACATCCGCAAGCACCGTGTCGGGGATCCTTCCCGAGCCTGCCATCCTCGCCCTCGCTGCCGAGTTCCGCCCACGAATGCGGCCGTTCTAACACACGCCGCCCCCATCTGGTACAACCGCCGGCCTCGCCTCCTGACACTTCTGCCATGACTTCAAGAGCCCACTGGCCCGTCGTCGCGATCGTGGGCGTGGGCATGATCGGCGGCTCCATCGGGAAGGCCGTGAGGGCCCGCCGGCTCGCCGATCGCGTGCTCGGCATCGGTCGTTCCGCCGAGTCGCTCTCGGCGGCCAAGAAGACCGGCTGCGTGACCGACACGGCGACCGACCTCGCCGCTGCGGCCGACGCCGATCTCGTCGTGGTGGCGGCAGGCGTGGGGGCGATCCCCGCGCTGCTCGATGCGGTCGATGCGGTGATTCGCCCGGGCACGCTCCTCACCGACGCGGGCAGCACCAAGGCCTCGATCGTGTCGGGCTGGGAGCGGAAGCGGCGCAGCCGCCGCGGCCGGTTTGTCGGCAGCCATCCGATCGCCGGCAGCCACCGCCGCGGACCGGCAGCCGCCGACGGCGACCTGTTCGCCGGCCGTGTCGCCGTGGTCACGCCGGCCAAGGCGACCCCGCGGCCCGACGCCGACGCCATCGGCGACTTCTGGGCGGCGCTCGGCTCGACCGTCTACATGATGCCGCCGCGCGAGCACGACCGGATCCTCGCGAGCACGAGCCACGCCCCGCACCTGATCGCGGCGGCGCTCGCGGCGGCCACGCCCCCCGCAGCCCGCACGTTCACCGCCGGCGGCTGGCGCGACACCACGCGGATCGCCGCCGGCGACCCCGACCTCTGGGCCGACATCCTCCTCGACAATGCCGGTGAGATCGGCGACTCGATGAAGCGTTTTGCCGCCGCCGCGGAGAAACTGCTCGCGGCGATCGAGCGCGGCGACCGCCGCCGACTCGTCGAACTCCTCACCCGCGCCAAGGACAGCCGCGATGCTCTGGGAAGTTGACGTCGTGCTTCGCGATGCCGGCGGCGACCATGCCGCCCGCGAGGTGGCGACTGGAGCGACGGCGCTCGGCATCCCCGCTTGCACGCGGGCCCGCACCGCGGCGGGCTGGCTGATCGAGGGCGATCTCTCCCGCGACCAGGCCGAGCGGCTCGCCAGCACCCTGTTCGCCGACCCGGTGACGGAGTCGTTTGTCGTGGACGAACTCGGCGCGGCCCGTCTGGCGCAGCCCCTCGACGGCCTGCCGACGGTGGTGCACGTGCTTCCCAAGGCGGGCGTGACCGATCCAGCCGGCCTCACGGCGCAGGCCGCCGCGGCGGCCCTCGGCCACCGCGTGGTCGTCCGCAGCCTGCGGAAATACTGGCTGCCCGCGCTCGCTGCCACCGACGTCGGTCGCCTCGCGGAAAAACTCCTCGCCAATGACGCCATTCAGGATGTCGTCGTCGGTCCGCTCGCAATCGCGTCGCTCGCCGGCGGCCGCACCTGGTCGTTCGCCCAGGAGACGATCCGGCTTGCGGGCCTCGAAGACGCCGCGCTGGAGAAGCTCAGCCGCGAGCGGTGCCTGGCCTTGTCGATCCGCGAACTGCACGCGGTCCGCGATCACTTCGCCGCCGTCGGCCGCGATCCCTTCGAGATCGAACTCGAGACGATCGCGCAGACCTGGAGCGAGCACTGCTGCCACAAGACGCTCACGAGCGCCGTCGATCATGTCGGCCCCGCCGGCGAGGCCCGCTACGACAACCTCCTGAAGGAAACGGTGTTTGCCGCCACGCAAACGATCCGCGAGACGCTCGGCCCCCGCGACTGGTGCGTGAGCGTGTTCAAGGACAACTCCGGCGTGGTGCGGTTCGACGGCGACCACGACATCTGCGTGAAGGTGGAGACGCACAACCATCCCTCGGCGATCGAGCCCTATGGCGGCGCGGCGACGGGGCTCGGCGGCGTGATCCGCGACGTGCTCGGTACGGGCCTGGGTGCCAAGCCGATCGCCAACCTCGACGTGTTCTGCGTGGCTCCGCCCGACACACCGGCACATGAGATCCCGCCGGGCGTGATCGATCCGCAACGGCTGCTCGCCGGCGTGGCCGCGGGTGTTCGTGACTACGGCAACCGCATGGGCATCCCCACGATCGCCGGCGCCGTCGCCTTCCATC
>JBBAVQ010000115.1:0-9127 GCA_040397625.1 Pirellulales bacterium
GTCGGTATGAAGCCCAGCCAAACGTGAGGGGCGCCCGCGGCCTTACGGCCAGTCGGCTTTCAGCGGGGAGCGTCGGCGATCATGGCACGCTGGTAGACTCCTCAATCATGAAAACACGAATCGTCACTCTTCTCTGCCTGCTTGGGGTCTGCCTGGGCGGCGGCCTGCCCGCCATCGCCCAGGAACGACCGATCGCCTTCACCAACGCACTACTGCTGCCAGTCTCCGGCCTGCCGATCGCTCCCGGCACCGTCGTGGTCGTCGGCGGCACGATCGCCGCGATCGGCCCTCAGGCCACCACGGCGATTCCTCCGAACGCCGAGACGATCGACTGCACCGGCCGGGTGATCATGCCCGGCCTCGTCGACACCCACAGCCACGTGGGCGGCGGCTGGGGGGGCGACGCCAGCGGACCGATCCAGCCCGACGTGCGAATCCTCGACTCGATCAACGTCCGCGATTCCGGGTTCTGGAAGGCCCGGGCCGGCGGCCTCACCACGCTCAACATCATGCCCGGCTCGGGCCACCTCCTCTCGGGCCAGACGATCTACGCGAAGCTGCGAAAGGCCTCGACGATCGACGACTTCGTGATCCGCGACGCGGCCGGGAAGCCGCTCGGCGGGATCAAGATGGCCAACGGCACCAACTCGCAAAGGGATGCGCCGTTCCCCGGCACGCGGTCGAAGTCGGCGGCGCTGGTGCGGCAGAAGTTTCTGAAGGCGCAGGACTACCGCCGCAAGGTCGCCGAGGCGAAAGGCGACGCGGCGAAACTGCCGGACCGCGACCTGGAGATGGAGGGCCTGCTCGACGTGCTCGACGGCCGCATCGTGGTCCACCATCACTGCCATCGGGCCGACGACATCATGACGGTGCTGCGACTCCGCGACGAGTTTGGCTTCAAGGTGGTGCTCCACCACGTCAGCGAGGCGTGGAAGGTGGCCGATCAACTGGCCAAGGCCAAGGCTCCGTGTTCTGTGATCGTGGTGGACAGCCCGGGCGGCAAGATCGAGGCGATGGACCTGTCGCTGGCCACTGGGGCGGTGCTCGAGAAGGCGGGGGCGCCGGTGGCGATCCATACCGATGATCCCGTCACCGACTCGCGGCTCTTCCTGCGAGCGGCCGCGCTGGCGGTGCGTGCGGGCATGAGCCGGGAGAAGGCCCTTGAGGCGGTCACGCTGGCTGGCGCGAGGATGCTCGAACTCGACGCCAGGATCGGCTCACTCGATGTCGGCAAAGACGCCGACCTCGTCGTGCTGTCGGGCGATCCGCTTTCGGTGCAGACCAAGGTGCTCGAGACCTGGGTCGAAGGGCGGAAGGTGTTCGACCGCGCCGATCCCGACGACCGCCTCTTTGCCGTCGGAGGCTACGGGGCCGGCCGCGACCAGAAGGCCCACGGCTGCTGCACCGACGAACGGCTTTCGGAGACGAAGTGATGCGAGCCTGTCCCCACGCCCTGGCCTTCGTCCTATGCCATGCCCTGACGGCTCTCGCCGTGGCCGCGGCTCCCGTTGCGGATGCGGAACCTGCGCCGCTCGTGGCGATATACGGCGATGTCGTCCACACGATGGCCGGTCCGCCGATCGAGAAGGGCGTGGTCGTGATCGACGGGGGCAGGATCACGCTCGTCGGCTCGGCCCTCGACATCCCCGTGCCGCCGGCCGCCCGCGTGGTGCGCGGGAAGATCGTCACGCCGGGACTGATCGACGCCCACACCGCGGTCGGCCTGACCGGCTATCTCAACCAAGACCAGGATCAGGACCAGCTCGACAAGGGCGAGCCGATCCAGCCGGAGCTGCGAGCGATCGATTCCTACAACCCTCGGGAACGACTCATCGAGTGGGTTCGCGGCTTCGGCATCACCACGATCCACACCGGTCACGCGCCCGGCGCGCTGGTCTCAGGGCAGACGATGATCGTGAAGACCATCGGCGAGACGGTGGACGACGCCGTGATCGTGCCGGCGGCGATGGTCGCCGTGACGCTCGGCGACGACGCCCGGCCAGGCGACGAGAAGAAGTCGCCCGGCACGCGGAGCAAGGCGGTGGCGATGCTGCGGGGCGAGTTCGTGAAGACGCAGGACTACCTGCGAAAGCTCGGCCTCGGCGATGCCGAGAAGCGTCCCGACCGAGACCTCCGCCGTGAGGTGTTCGCCGATGTGCTTCGCGGCAAGCTGCCGCTCCTCGTTACGGTCAACCGCGCCACCGACATCGACGCCGCCCTGCGAATCGCGAAGGAGTTTGGCATCAGGATCGTCCTCGACTCGGCTGCCGAGGCCTACCTCGTGGCCGACCGCATCAAGGCGGCCAGCGTGCCGGTGATCATCCATCCATCGATGCGGCGAGGCGGCACCGGCGAGACGGAGAACATCAGCTTCGAGACCGCCGCCACGCTGCGGGCCAAGGGGATCCCCGTGGCGATGCAGAGCGGTTTCGAGGGCTACGTGCCCAAGACGCGGGTGGCCCTGTTCGAGGCGGCGATCGCGGCCGCCAACGGCCTCACGACCGAGCAGGCCCTGGCGACGATCACCAGCGACGCGGCCGCGATCCTCGGCGTGGCCGATCGTGTGGGAAGCCTGCGGCCGGGCCTCGACGGCGACGTGGCGGTGTTCGACGGCGATCCCTTCGAATACACCTCGCACTGCACAGCCGTCGTGATCGACGGCCGCGTCGCAAGCGAGGAGCCTCGCTAGCCACGGCCCCCTGGAGATGCGAGGCCGATGGCCGATGCGGCGCGAACGTGGATGATCTACGGCGCGACCGGCTACACCGGCCGGCTCGTGACCGACCTCGCGGTCGCCCGCGGCCTGCGACCGATCCTCGCCGGCCGGAGCCAGGAGGTCGAGGCCCTCGCCGCCCGCCACGGTCTGCCCAGCCGCGTGGTCGATCTCCGTGACCCCACGCCCCTCCGCGAAGCGATCGCCGACTGCCGCGTCGTCGCCCACTGTGCAGGACCGTTCTCCGCCACGAGCGGCCCGATGGTCGATGCCTGCCTCGCAGCCGGAGCCGACTACGTTGATATCACCGGCGAGATCGACGTGTTCGAGGCCGCCCAGAGGCGCGACGCGGAGGCGAGATCGAAGGGGATGGTGCTCTGCCCCGGTGTCGGCTTCGACGTGATCCCCACCGACTGCATCGCGGCCACGCTCGCCGAGGCCCTGCCCGCCGCAACGTGCCTCGCCCTCGGATTCGAAACGGCCGGGGGCATGTCGGCCGGCACGGCGAAGACCACGATCGAGGGGCTGCCCAGAGGTGGGAGGGTGCGGCGGGCGGGACGGATCGAGACCATCCCGCTCGGTTCGCTCACACGAACGATCGACTTCGGCCGCGGCCCGAAGCACGCGGTCGCGATTCCGTGGGGCGACGTCGCCACAGCCTACGCCTCGACCGGCATCCCCACCATCGAGGTCTACGTTCCGCTCCCGTGGGCGGCTGCCGTGGCGATGCGCGGCTTCCATCCCGTGCGCACGATCCTGGGCGTACCCGTCTTGCAGCGATGGCTGCAGGCCCTCGTCGGCGGGATCGCCGGGCCGGAGCGGGAGGCGCGGGCCGCGTCACCCACGTGGGTCTGGGGCGAGGCCCGCGATGCGGCAGGTCGCGTCGCCGTCGGGCGACTCCGCACGGCGAACGTCTACGACGTCACCGCCGCCGGCGTGCTGCTCGCCGTGGAGCACCTCCTCGACCGCGACGGCCCGGGCGGCTTCTTCACGCCCTCGCGGCTCATCGGCCCGCGGTGCGTGGAGTCGCTGCCGGGCAGCGGGCGGATCGAGATCGAGGTGCGGGAGCCATGAGGCACCGCCCCGGGTTCACGCTGTCGATGTGGACAGGCATCCGCTTCCGGTCCTGGGTCTGCGTGCTCGCGCGGCACGGGTTTCGCGTGTCGCCCTCGCGGATCCCCCGCGTCCTCGGCATCACGGCAGCCAGCCTCGGCAGCGAGCTGCTCGCGGCGATTCAGCAGGCGTTCTGGGCCCGAGGCCTGCGGACCGCGAGGATCGAGCACGACCCGATCGTGATTCTCGGCCACTGGCGGAGCGGCACCACGCTCCTCCACGAGCTGCTCGCCCGCGATCCGAGATTGGTCGCCCCGAGCACGATCCAGTGCGCCACGCCGAGCCACCTCGTGCTCTCCGAACAGTTCGCGATCGAGCGGCTCGGATTCCTGCTCCCCGAGCGGCGGCCGATGGATGCGATGCGGCTGGGGTTCGCGCGGCCCCAGGAGGACGAGCTCGCGCTCTGCAACCTCGGCCTGCCGAGCCCGTGGTGGACCGTCGCGTTTCCCAATGATCCGCCCCCCGATGCCGACTACGAGACGCTCGAGTCGCTGCCGAAGGCGACCCGCGACCGCTGGATCACCGCCTGGACCGGGTTCCTGCGGGCGATCCAGTTCGAGCATCCTGGCCGGCTCGTCCTCAAGAACCCGCTTCACACCTACCGCGTGCCGCTGATTCGCGAGGTGTTTCCCGCCGCAGACTTCATCCACCTCGTCCGCGACCCGCACGAACTGGTGCCGTCCTGCCTTCACTTCTGGCGGCGAATCGCCGAGGACCATGGCCTTCAATGGCCGCGAGGCACCGACCTCGAGGACCGCGTGTTCGCCTCGATCCTGCGGATGCAGCGGCGGCTGACGGCCACCTGGGAGACGATTCCTTCAGCCCATCGCTACCAGGCGAGGTACGAAGACCTCGTGGCCGATCCGATCGCAGTCCTCCGCGGGATCTACGACCACTTTAGGTGGCCGGGCTGCGCGGAGGCCGAGCCCCACTGGCGGCAACACCTCGAGGCCGAGCGTGGCTACCGCCGCAACGACCTGCCACTCGACGACAGGCTCCGCCGCCGGATTGCCACCGATCTCGGCGAGGTGCTCGCTGAGAACGACTATCCAGCCCGCTGGTCATCGCCGGCGACCAACTCCGCGAATGCCGCAGCGGACGAGTAGTCGAAGGCGAAGTCGAGTTCGTCGCGAAGCCGCGCCGCCGTCATCACCCACGGGTGTCGGACGTAGCCGACCAGGCCCGGAGGTGTGGCCAGCCACGGGAGTCGCAGCGTCCACCACAGCCGGCCAATCCCGGCCATCACCGCATAGGGCATCGGTATCGCGGGCACCCCCAAGGCCCGGGCGATTTCGCGGTGCGTCATCGCGTCGTCTGGCGCCACGTTGAATGGTCCGCGGGCCGACGCGAGCAGGATCGCGAGCGTGGCGCGGGCGAGGTCGTCGCGGTGCACGAACTGCAGCGGCGTGTCGCGGCCGTCGGGCAGGCAGAGGAACGGGACGCCGAGAAAGTAGTCGGCGAGAAAGTTTTGCACGCCTCGGCCGACCACGATCGCCGGCCGCGTCCAGCTCACCGCGGTCTGCGGACTCGCCTCCGCGAACTCCCGCACCATCCGCTCGACGATTCCCTTATGCGCCGAGTAGTAATAGTCAGGGAGCGGACGGATGGGCGTCGTTTCGTCGCAGGCCGGCGGGTTGTCGGGCCAGGCGCCGTAGACGGTCGCGCTGGATGCGACGAGCAGCCTTCGCGGCCGCACCGTCGCTGCCACGTCGAGCACCGCGCGGGTGCCATCGACGTTCGTGGCCCGAAGGGCGGCAGCGTCACGCCCGGGCTGCACGGCGTAGGCGAGGTGCACGATCGTGTCGGGCTCGAAGCGGCCGACCGCCTCTACCAGCCGCGGGTCGGCAATATCGCCCTGGTGAAAGTCGTCGGGACGATCACCTTCGGCTGGCCGGAGGTCGATGCCCAGGATTCGCGCCTCGGGCAGCCGACGACGAACTGCGGCAATCAGCGATCTGCCGTAGACGCCGGTGCTCCCCGTGATCGCGATCCGCGCCGGCGGGTCCACCGCGTCGGCATTCATGCGATGGCGGCCCGCCGCCTGCCGTTCCGCCGCTCCCGGCGGAGAAGAGCCCGGTAGGCGTGGAAATCGACCTGGATCGTGTGCCGCGGCGACGACACGTAGCGGCGGCGGATCGCGGCGACGTCGTCGTCGATCGTCTGGAGCATCGTCTCGTGGTCGGGAAGCGTGCAGCGGCCCTCGACCAGGTCGCCCACCCATGCCCCCTGCACCTCGGCAAGCGGAAAGATCGCTCCCCAGGGCTGGATGAGGCCGATGAAGAACAGCCCCGGCACCTGCGGATGGACGACGTGCCGGTAGAGTCGCACGCGGTTGTCGTCGGCCGTGAACACCTCGCGATCGAGAAACGGAAACGAAACCTGATAGCCGGTGGCGAGCACGATCGCGTCGCAGGGTTCGCGGCTCCCGTCAGCGAACACCACGGCATCGCCGTCGAGGCGGTCGATGTCGGGCTTCATGATCACCCGCTGCTCGCGGACGAGGCTGGGCAGGTCGCTGGAAATCGTGGGGTGTTCCTGGAGCACGGCGTGGCTTGGCCGCGGCAGACCGTAGAGCGCCAGCGTTCCGCGATTCATCCACACCACGGTCTGAAAGGCCCGCCGAAAGAGCCACATCGGCGCGAACCGCCAGATGAACTCGGGGCAGACGGTGTCGAGCGGCACGCCGAAGAGATACTTCGGGATCACGTGGGCGCCGCGGCGGGTCGAGAGGACCGTGCGGTCGGCGACCCTCGCGAGGTCGCAGGCGATGTCGCAGCCGGAGTTGCCCATGCCCACCACGAGCACGCGCTTGCCCGCAAACGCCTCGGGCGCGCGGTAGTCGTGCGAGTGGAGGATCCGGCCCGCAAAGGAGCCGCGAAACTCCGGCATGCGAGGCAGCCAGTGGTGGCCGCTGGCGACGAGCACGTGACGGTAGCGGCGACTCTCCTCAACGCCGTCCGCGGTGCGAAATGTCACGGCGAAGATGCCGCCGGCTTGGGGCTCGACCCGCTCCACCTTCGTCCGGAAGCGGATCCGGTCGCGGAAGCCGAATCGATCGACGTAACGCTCCAGGTAGTCGTGAATCTGCTCGTGGCGTGGGAAGTCGGGGTAGTCCGCCGGCATCGGAAAATCGGCGAACGACGTCATGTCTCGCGACGTGTTGATCTGCAGCGACTTGTAGATCGCCGACATGCCGTTGTCGTTGTCGTATCGCCAGAGCCCGCCGACCGCGGATCCCCGTTCGAAGCAGTCGAAGACGAGCCCGCGGTCGTGGAGGGCCTTGGCTGCGGCGAGACCGCTGCCACCGGCGCCGATCACGCAGGCGTCGAGCACGTCCGGAGCAGCTGACTGGATCATGGCGGACCGGATCATGACAGCAGGAGAGTCGAACGACGGGCGCCACATGCCGCAGTCGTCGATGTCGTCAATGTAGCCTCCCCGACGAGGAACAGCGCATCAGCGGCGGGCATCAGCGGCGTCGGCCCGCCAGGAGGCGAAATCGCCGCGGACACTCGGCCACTCGCTAAAAAAAAGATGGCCAGCGGTGTCATACACGGTGAGCTTGGCGTCCCGAATGCCCGCGGCGAGGCTCCGGGCCTCGGCGAGCGGCACGAGCGGATCGCGACCACCGGCGGCGATCCAGACAGGGCAGCGAATGTCGCCGAGCCACCTGTCGATATCGAGCGTGGCGAGGGCCGCGAGCACCACCGTCAGATCCACCGGGTCGTGGCTGGCAAACTCCTGGTGCAGGCCGCCAAGCTGATCGCTCGACACCGCGAGTGCCGCCCGGCGATCGGCGGCGCACGACCGGACGATTGCGTGATGCAGCCACGGAAGCCGGCCGGCCAGCCAGAGCCCACTCCGGAGCGCCGCCGCCCCGATCGCTCCCCGGGCCAGCCACGCCAGCCACGCAATCGAACCGGTGATCCGGGATCCCTTCGCGAAACCGGCGAGGCTCGCCACTGCCGCAACCCGTTGTGGATGCCGCGCGGCGAGCGCGAGCGCCGCAAACCCCCCGGTTGACCAGCCGACTACGATCACTGGTCGCATGCCCACCACGGCAGCGAGCGCCGCCTCCGCGAGATCGGCGAACAGACGGGCGTCGATCGTTTCGGGCCGCGTGCCGGCCGCGAGGTGGCCCGGGGAATGCCCTGGCAGGCTGAGGGCGATCCACGACTCGTTCTGAGGGTGGTCAAAGAGTTCGGCCGCGACCGCGACCGTTGTGAGGATGCCGTGCAGGAACACCACGGGGGGGCGCGGGTCGTCGCGAAGGTGCACATCGGCCGCGACCACGTGGCCGTGCACGGGCACCAGCACCCGCTCCACGCCCGGTTGCATTTCCATGGCCAACTCCGTCAGATGGCCCGACACCCTCGGCGAGCCCGCGAGCATGATTTCGGAAACCTTCTGGCGCGGCAAATCGGTGATCGTGACGGGCGGGTCGAGCGGCATCGGCCGGGCCATGGGAGAAGCCCTCGGCACCGCGGGGGCACGCGTCGGCCTGATCGCCCGCCGCCAGGAGCCGCTCGCGGCGACCGTGGCGGCCATCCGCAGCCATGGTGGCACGGCGGAGGAGGCGGCCTGCGACGTCGCCGACGCCGCCGCGCTGGCCGCGGCGGCTGAGTCTCTCGAGCGGCGGCTCGGGGCGTGTGCGGTCGCCGTGGCCTCCGCCGGCATCCACCGAACGTCGTGGCCACTCGACGCCGCGATCGCGGCGAAGGTGATCGATGTCAACGTGAAGGGCTGCATCCATCTGGCGGCCGCCGTGTTGCCTGGGATGCTCGGCCGACATCGGGGCTGGTTCTGTGGAATCGCCAGCATCGCGGGGGTTGTCGGGCTGCCGGGCAACGCGGCCTACTGTGCAAGCAAGGCCGCGGTGGTGGCGTTCCTGGAAAGCCTGCGGCTCGACGCGGCAGGCGAGGGCGTGCGGGTGACGACCGCCCTGCCGGGCGTGATCGACACGCCGATGATCACCAACGCCGAGCGGGCCGCCGGTGGCGTCATGCCAGCCGCCGAGGCCGCGGCCCGCATCCTTCGCGGCATCGAACGCGGCCAGGCCGAGATCTGGTTTCCACGGCGCACGGCGATCGCGGCCAGAGCCGCGCGATCGCTCCCGCCACGGATCCGCGATGCATTCCTCCGCCGCCAGCCGCGGCTCGAGGAGCCGAACGGCGACTGATAGAGGGCTTTTGAATCGCAAAAGTCGTCTCGCCACCGCAGCCGGCCGGCTCGCGCATCTCCCATACAAGCCCAACGCCGTAAGGCGTGGGGTGTGGTCAGGATCGGCCCAAGATTCTTCCC
>JBBAVQ010000116.1:0-1747 GCA_040397625.1 Pirellulales bacterium
AGCACGTCGCTCTGGAAGTTGTCATCGGTGAACTCGAGGGCGTTTCCCATCGTCGGCATCGGCTCCTGTGGTGTGGTCGGGGGCGGCCGCGGTACGATCCGGGCGTGAGCGGAGTATAGATGACGACCTCAAACCGGGAAACGTGCTGGCGGGTGAGGCGGCTGCCGGACGGCACCGCGGCCGCGGGGATCGAGGCCCTCGGCTGGGACGCGGCAGCGGCTGGGGTGGAAGGCGAGATCGTCGTCCGCGTGGAGGCCGCCGGCTTCAACTACAAAGACGCCCTGTGCTGCGCCGGGCATCCGGGCGTGATGCGGACGTCGCCGCTCGTCCCGGGGATCGACGCGGCCGGCGTGGTCGCCCTGCCGGGCGGTCCTCTGCCGGCAGGAACGCCGGTGGTGGTCACCGGCCACGGCATGGGCGAGGTGCGCGACGGCGCCTTCGCCGGCTTCGTGCGGATGCCGGCGACGGCCATCCTGCCGCGGCCTGCTCCCCTCGCGGCCGACGCGGCGATGGCGCTGGGCACCGCCGGCCTCACCGCCCTGCTGGCCTGCGACCGGCTCGAGGCGATCGTCTCGTCGCGGCACGCGCGGTCCGACGAGGCGTGGCTCGTCACGGGCGCCAGCGGCGGCGTGGGGATGCTCTCGGTTGCGGCGCTGGCCGCCGCCGGGCACCGCGTGATCGCCTGCTCGCGCAAGGCTGCGGCGACCGGCGTCCTCCGCGACCTCGGCGCCGCCGAGGTGGTCGCGCCCGATGCGGTCCGCGACCCGACGCCCAAGACGCTCGTGGCCGGCCGCTGGGCCGGTGTGGTGGATACCGTTGGCGGCCCGTTGCTTGCGGACGTGCTCAGGGCGGTGCGGCCGGGCGGGGGCGTGGCCGCGATCGGCATGGCGGGTGGAGCCGACCTCGTGACGAGCGTGCATCCCTTCATCCTCCGTGGCGTGACGCTCGCCGGCATCGATGCCGCCAGCCTGCCCACGCAGGCCGAACGGGCGCTCCTCTGGGAGCGGCTCGCGACGTTCTGGCCCGCGATCGCCGGCCGCTTCCCGGTCACCCGCCTCCGCCTCGAGAACGTAGGCGATTGGGCCGACCGCATGCGCCGCGGCGAGACGACGGGCCGCGGCGTGGTGATCCCGGAGTGATTCGATGCCGAAGCATGCGATCCACCTGGGCACCGCCTGGGAGCCGCCGACGGTAGCGACGCGAGCGTGGATCCGCCGTTTCGGGCGGCCGAGTGGCGTTGAGAAGGCCGATCGGCTCGTACTTGTCTGTGAGGCAGTGGGCTCGCCGGGGCTGTGGCAGAACGCCACGCTCAATGACCACTCGCTCGACTGGTGCGACGCCGGCCCGGGCACCATGGAGTGCGACGTGACGGGCATGATCGCCGACCGCAACCTTCTGGTGGTGGCCGAAGTGGCTGCCCAAGTCGTTTCCGAGGTCGCCGCTGAAGAGGCTTCCGGCCACCATTCGGAAACCCGCGTGACGCTGCCGCCGGCCTGGGGCAGGCTGTCGCTGGTGGTCGTGTCGGATTGACACTGCCCGCTGGCAACCGCTACGAACCACCTCTGACCGTGGGCCCGGAAGCTGCCTCGCGGTGACCTGCTCAGAATGGAGACCATCATGTCAGTGATCCGCGTGGGGAGTTCAGGCACGTACGCCGAGGGCTGGGATTCGATCTTCGGGGGCCGCACTCCGGCGGCGAAGAAGTCGGGCAAGGCCAAGGCGAGCAAGGCCACAGCGAGCAAGGCCA
>JBBAVQ010000116.1:1847-7514 GCA_040397625.1 Pirellulales bacterium
GCGGCGAAGAAGTCGGGCAAGGCCAAGGCGAGCAAGGCCACAGCGAGCAAGGCCAAGGCCGCCCCGGCGACGAAGGCCGGCAAGAAGAAGGCCTCGCGCGTGGTGAAGAAGAAGGTCGTCACCAAGGCCAGCAAGCCTGGGAAGAGCCGCCGCGGCTGAGTGCACCGCGTCGAGCGAAGGGCAGCCGTACGCCTGACGGCGTGACTCGCTTGGGCCGTACGCCTTACGGCGTTACGCTTGCTGCGACCTCAGGAAGCCCAATCGCGTGAGCGATGGGGGCTCCTCTCGCCGGCAACGTCGTGCATGCAGCGGCCGTACGCCTTACGGCGTTACGCTTGCTGGGGCATCAGGAAGCCCAATCGCGTCAGCGATGGGGACCTCCGTGGTATCGCGGGTTGCTCGTCCTCACCCGCCGAGTTCCTTCGCGCGGCTCGCGGCCGCGACGACGGCGTCGATGAGCGCGCCGCGGACGCCACGCTGCTCCAGCACGGCCAGCCCCGCGATCGTGGTGCCACCAGGGCTCGACACGCGGTCCTTGATCTGCGCCGGGTGCTCGCCCGTCTGCTCCAGGAGCGCGGCCGTGCCCGAGAGCGTCTGCACCGCCAGCGCCAACGCCAGCGGCCGGGGCAGGCCCGCCTTCACACCGCCGTCCGCGAGCGCCTCGACGAGCAGCGCCACGAAGCCCGGGCCCGAACCCGACAGGCCGGTCACGGCGTTCATCTGCGACTCGTCGGCCTCATGCACGTGGCCTACGGCTCCGAGCAACTCGCGCACCCGCGCGGCCGCCGCGGCGGACACGTCGGGCGTCTGGCAGACGACCGACACCCCGTGGCCCACGAGGCAGGGCGTGTTGGGCATCACGCGGACCACGCGGGGCACGCCTGCCATCGCCGCCAGCGACGCGGCGGGCAGGCCGGCGACGATCGACACGAGCACCGCGTCTGGGCGGAGGTGACCGGCGATTTCGTGGCAGGCGGCCTGCGCCTGCTGCGGCTTCACCGCCAGGAAGACCACGCTCGCGGCCGCGGCGGCGGCCCGCGCTGACTCGGCGAAGACGATGCCCGGCAGACGGCCCGCGAGCCGCTCCCGTGCCGGCGGGTGCGGATCGTAGACGGTGATGTCGGACGGCGCGAGCAGCCCGGCGCGGGAGAAGCCCTCGGCGAGGGCGAGGGCCATCTGGCCTCCACCGATCATCGCGACCGTGCGGTCGACGGTCGAGTGATTCGTCATCGTGTCGTGCCTTTCAGCGGAGTGGTCAGGTCGTGTGCGAGCGCGTCGAGGTCGAGTCGGCTCACCCAGAGTTGGCTCGTGGGGCCGCGGCCGCCGGAGCCCTCGCCGCGGCTGGCCGTCCACATCAGCAGCGACCCGTCGGGCGAGAAGGCGGGGAGGACATCGGCGCCGGGATGGTCGGTGATCCGCAGCGGCTCGCCCACGGTGAACGATCCATCCGCGGCGGCCTCCCACGCCGCGATCCAGAGATCGTAGTTCGGCCGCGCGGTCGGGTCGGAATGGTCGGCGCCCGTCCAGATCAGCCACGGCCGCGTGGGATGCCAGAAGGGCGCCCAGCGAACACCCTGGCCCGCCGTGACGGCCACGTC
Source organism: Pirellulales bacterium (assembly GCA_040397625.1). Lineage (GTDB taxonomy): Bacteria > Planctomycetota > Planctomycetia > Pirellulales > UBA1268 > QWPN01. The sequence goes on from JBBAVQ010000116.1 coordinate 3,446, forward strand.
GCCCGTGCCGTCGGCCCGCATCACGTGGATCTGGAGCATGTCTTTCTCGAGCCGGTCGGTGCGGTAGGCGATCCACTCGCCATCGGGCGAGAAGAACGGGCCGCCGTCGTAGCCGGGCTCGTTCGTCACCTGGCGGACGTCTGAGCCGTCGGCGTTCATCACGTAGATGTCGGGGTCGCCGTCACGGTCGCTCACGAAGAGCACCCGCGAGCCGTCGGGCGAGAAGGAGCACTCGGCGTCGTAGCCCTTTTCAGTCGTGAGCCGAACGAGGTCGCTGCCGTCGAGCCGCGACGTGAAGAGGTCCATCCAGGGATCGAAGTCCCACTGATACCGCCGCCTGCGGCCTGCGCGGGCGTCTTCCTCGGCCTGCGCTTTCGCGGCGGCTTCGGTGGCCTCGGCGTCGGGGTCGAGGTGGCTGGAGGCGAACAGCAGCCGCGTGCCGTCGGGTGAGAACCAGCTGCACGTCGTCCGCCCGCGACCGGCACTCACCCGCTGCGGCACCGCCGGCCGAGGGGCTGCCGGATCGAAGCCCTGCACGAAGATCTCGTAAAACTGCCTGCCGGGCGGCACCGCCTGGTAGCAGAGGCGGCTGCCGTCAGGGGAAAAGTATCCCTCGCCGGCCTTCGTCATCCCTGCGGTGACGAGCACGGGGGGCGAGAGAAAGCGGGCCTCCAGGGCGGACGGGCCCACGTCCACCGCGGGGGTGGCCTCGGCGCCGCGACCGGCTCTCATTCCTGCGGCCGCGGCCACGGCGATCAGGAACGCCGTCGGGGCCCAGTTGCACGTTTGGGGCATGCGTCCCAGTATACGTGCGATGTCCGGTGGCGCAGGAGGCTCTCGTTTCATGAAGATCTACACCAAGACCGGCGACGCCGGCGAGACAGGGCTCTTCGGAGGTCCGCGGGTGCGCAAGGATCACGCGCGGATCGAGGCCTTCGGCACCGTGGACGAACTCAACAGCCATCTGGGCATGGCCCGCACGCACTCGGTGGCGGCGGCGTTCGACCCCCTGCTCCGCCGCGTTCAGTGCGAGCTCTTCGACCTCGGCGCCCAGCTCGCCACGCCAGACTCCGCCAGCGAGCGGATCACCGCCGACCACGTTCGGGCGCTCGAGATCGAGATCGACCGCCATGAGGCGACACTCGATCCCCTGAAGTGCTTCATCCTGCCGGCGGGCACGCCGCTGGCGGCCGCGTTTCACGTGGCCCGCACCGTCTGCCGGCGGGCTGAGCGGCGGGTGGTGACGCTCGCCGCCGAGACCGGCACGACGATCCCCGCCAACGCGATCGAGTATCTCAACCGGCTCGGCGATCTCTTGTTCGTCCTGGGCCGCGTGGCCAACCGTCAGGCAGGCGTGGCCGACGATCCGTGGATTCACCCGTGAGCGGCAGCGGGGCCGTCGGCATGCCGGCCTCCCGGCCCGCGGTTGCCCGAGCCGCGGCGGCTGCCGCGGAAACCCGCCGTCGCATCGCCCAACAGCACGCGGCTGGCGGCGACGGCTGGGCCGTCGCGGTGCTCGCCTGCGAACTCTTCGACGGCCTGGTGCGCGACGTCTGGAGTTCCATCCTCGACGACCTGCCAGCCGGCGATGCTGATCGCATCCGGGCCACCGTGGCGCTCGTCGCCCACGGTGGGTTCGGCCGGGGCGAGATGGCGCCCTGGTCTGATCTCGACCTGATGATCCTTCACGACAATCGGGCTGGCCCGGTCGTTGCCGACGTGGCCCGTCGGCTGCTCCAGGATCTCTTCGACGCCGGGCTCGAGGTGGGCCAGAGCGTGCGGAGCGTGGCCGAAGCGGTGACGCTGGCGGGCGGCGATGCCACGATCATGAGTTCGCTGCTCGACTGCCGGCTCCTGGCCGGCGCGGAGGAACCGCTGCGCCGGCTGCGGCAGCGGCTGCGCACGGCGCTTGCCCGCGGCCGGCGGCGGCACGTGGAGCGGCTGGTCGAGGCCCGCCGCGACGAGGCCGACAAGCACGGGCGGACGGTGTTCGTGCTCGAGCCCAACGTGAAGCGATCGACCGGCGGGCTCCGCGACATCCAGCTCGTGCGCTGGCTCGGTCGGCTGGCGTATGGCGCCGAAACGCTCGACGACCTCGCTCACGCCGGCGGCATCTCCCGCACCGACGCCGACGCGCTCCGTGACGCCCGCGAGTTTCTCATGCGGGTGCGCAACGATCTGCACCTCGCAGCGGGCAAGCCGGCCGATGAACTGACTCGCGACCAGCAGGTGCGGATCGCCGCGGCCCGCGGCATCGAGGCCCGCGACGGCCTGCTCGGTGTCGAGCGGTTCATGCGGGAATACTTCGGACACACCCGCCGGGTCGCCCAGGCGGTGGACACGCTGCTGCGGTCGCTCCGGCGCCGTGGTCCGATGGCATCGCTGGCCCAGGGACTGCTCGGCCACGACGTGGAGGGCACGTTTCGCGTGGGGCCGACCGACGTGGCGGCGACGCCGGGCCGGCTGCCCTGGGTGGCGGGCAGCCTGCGGGAGATCGTGCGGCTGGCCGAACTCTCGATGCTCTACGAGATGCCGATCGCCCGCGACACGTGGGAGGCGGTGCGGGCCACCGTGCCCGAACTGCCCCGCGACGCGGATCGCCCGGCCAACGACGCCTTCCTCGGCCTCTTCGCCCATCCGGCGAAGGTCGCCGCGGCGCTGCGCTGGCTCCACGACGTGGGCGTGCTCGAGATCCTGATTCCGCAGTTCGCGCACGCCCGCAACCTGCTGCAGTTCAACAGCTTTCACAAGTACACGGTGGACGAGCACTGCCTCCTGGCCATCGAGAAGGTGGCGGCGCTGGCCACCGCGGACGACTGGCTCGGCACGGAATGGCGGGCCCTCGGGCGAAAGCGGCCGCTGCTGCTCGCACTGCTGCTGCACGACATCGGCAAGGGCTTCGTGGAGGATCACAGCGTGCTCGGGGCGCGGATCGCCCGCGACGTCGGCTGGCGGCTCGGGCTGCCGGCCGACGAGACCGAGATCGTCGAGTTCCTCGTGCTCAAGCACCTGGCGATGGCGCACCTCGCATTTCGCCGCGACATCGGCGACGACACGCTCGTGGCGGCCTTCGCGAGCGACGTCGGGTCGCCGGAGGTGCTGCGGATGCTCGCGCTGCTGACCGCAGCCGACGTGTCGGCGGTCGGCCCGGGTACGTGGACGAAATGGAAGTCGGACCTGCTCGCGGCCCTGTTCTACAAGACGCTCGGGATCCTCGATGGCGAGGGGCCGAGCGTTGCGGCCGACCGCACCCGTCGCGGGCTCGCAGCCCTGCTCGACGACCGCGGCGACGCCGACCCCGCGGTGCGACTGGCCTACGAACTGCCCGATTCCTACCTGGCGGCGACCACGCCGGAGCGGATTGTCGAGGAACTCGGGCGGCTGGTTCGGCTGCCGGCGACCGGGGCGTTTGCGACGGCCCGCTGGCAGCCCGAGACGTCAACGGTGGCGGTGTCGGTCGGCACCCGCGAGCAGGCGGCGTCCGGGATCTTTCATCGCGTCACCGGCAGCCTCACCAGCCAGCGGCTCGAGATCCTCGCCGCCGACATCCACACGTTCGCCGCCGGTCATGTGCTCGACCACTTCACCGTCGTGGATCACGACTTCGCGGGCGAGCCGCCCGCCGAGCGGCTCACCGACATCGCCGCGGCCGTCCGCGCCGCCATCGTCGGTGACCGGCCGCCGGAGTTCGCGCCGCGGTGGAATCCGTTCGCGCCGCAGGTGAAGTTGGCCGCACAGCCCGTCCGAGTGACCTTCGACAACCAGAGTTCCCAGCGGGCGACGATCGTGGAGGTGTTCGCCCACGACGCTCCGGGGCTTCTCTACGGCGTGGCCAAGGCGATCTACGACGCTGGTCTCTCGGTACAGGCGGCGAAGATCGGCACCTACCTCGACCAGGTCGTTGATGCGTTTCACGTCACCACCGCCGACGGTGGCAAGGTGACCGATGCCGAGCGGCAGCAGCGGCTCCGGGCCGCGATCGAAAAGGCGGCTGCGCCCGTCACCGGGCCGGCGTGAGCGATCGGAGCCGGCGAGGTCGGCAGAGGGGCAGCCGTACGCCTTACGGCGT
>JBBAVQ010000116.1:7614-9121 GCA_040397625.1 Pirellulales bacterium
GCTTCCTGGGCGGGAAGCCCAATCGCGTGAGCGATGGGGGCCGAGTCCGAGGCTCGCGCTACCGTCGGGCGGATTGCAGCCAGGTCACGCAGATGTCGGGAAAATCGCTGAACAGCCCGTCGATGCCGGCGTCGAGGAACAGAATCCTCAGTGCTGTGTCGGTGTCGGCGGCGAACGCCGGCAGCTTGTCGCGGCGGAACGTGTAGGCATGGACCACGAGCCCGGCACGGTGGGCGGCGGCCACCAGTCCGGTCGGCCGGCCGTCGGGGTGCGCCACGCGGCTGAGCGGTGGACCGATCCCGTCAACGGTTGCCGCGAGGTTGGTGAGGACGCCGTCGGCCAGCAGCGGATCGGCCGCAGCGTCGGCATCGTCGGGGGCCTCGCCCACGAGGAGCACGAGTCTGCCCTGCCAGCCGAGTTCGCCGCGCAGCCGCCGCACCTCGTCGGCGTCGAAACACTGCAGGAAACACGGATCAGCCTTCGCGGCGAAGCCATGCTCTCGCAGCACGTCGAGTACGAGCGGGCTGATGTCGTGGCCTTCGCGGCGGTGCCATGCCGGCTGCTTGATCTCGGGATAGACGCCCGTCCGTCGGCCGGTGGACCGATCGAGGCCCGCGAGGAACTCGAGCTCCTCTGCCAGCGTGGCGATGCGGAAGATGCCCGTGCCGGCCGGAAACCTGTCGGGGTATACCTGGCGGCCCGTCTGCGGGTCGCGCCGCTCGGAAAACCGGAGCGTGCGGAGTTCGTCGAGTGTGAAGTCGAGGGCGTAGAAGCGGCCGTCGCTGCGCCGGCGGTCCGGGAACCGGTCGGCGACGTCGCAGACCCCGTCGAGGTGGATGTCGTGGAGCACGACGGGGACGTCGTCTTTCGTGAGCACCACGTCCTGCTCGATGAAATCGGCGGCCTGCGCATGGGCCAGCGCCTTCGCCTCGAGCGTGTGTTCCGGCAGGTAGCCGCTGGCTCCGCGGTGGGCGATGACGAGTGGGGCAGCGTGGGCCGCCGCGGTGGCGAGCGTCGCGAGAACCATGATTCCGTAGCGGATCACCATCGCGAGTCCGCGGGGCCGAGGATGCTCACAGGTACGTGTTGATCACGTTCTCGAAGAGTTCCTGACGGCCGCTGATGTTGGTCTGGGCCTCGCCCTTGGCGAGCATCTCCTTCTCCAGCGACGCGAAGCTCTCGGTGCCCGCCTCGATCCGCTTGCCGAGGGCGCCCGACCACGAGGCATACCGCTCCTCGATCAGCTTCTGGATTGCGCCGTCGGCCCGCATTGCCGCCGCGATCTTCAGGCCACGGGCGAAGGCGTCCATCCCGCCGATGTGGGCGTGGAAGAGATCGACCGGCTCAAAGCTTTCGCGGCGGACCTTGGCGTCGAAGTTGACGCCGCCGGGGGCCAGGCCGCCGTACTTGAGGACCGACCACATGATCTGCGTGGTCAGGTAGATGTTGGTGGGGAACTGGTCGGTGTCCCAGCCCACGAGCGTGTCGCCGGTGTTGGCGTCGATCG
>JBBAVQ010000117.1:0-2070 GCA_040397625.1 Pirellulales bacterium
GTCTCCACCATGTGCACCGGGATGCGGATCGTGCGGCTCTGGTCGGCCACCGCGCGGGTGATCGCCTGCCGGATCCACCAGGTGGCATAGGTGCAGAACTTGAAGCCACGGCGGTATTCGAACTTGTCCACCGCCCGCATCAGGCCCGCGTTGCCCTCCTGGATCAGGTCGAGGAAGGAGAGGCCGCGGTTGCGATACTTCTTCGCGATCGACACCACGAGCCGGAGGTTGCCCTCCGAGAGGCCCCGCTTCGCCTGCTGGTACTTCGCGAAGATGATCCGGATCTGATCGACCCGCCGCTTCAGGCTGCGGGGCGTCTCCTGGCAGCTGCGGAGGATCTGACGGTATTCCTCCACGAGCTTCTGGCGTCCGGACGGCGGCTGCTTCGACTTCTTGTGGGCGTCGATCTTCGACTTGAGTTCGCGGACGCGGTCCACGAACCGGTCCATTGTCGGGATCATGGCCTCGATCCGCTGGGTTCGCAGGCCGAGTTCTTCGATGAGTCGTACGCAGCGGCGGCGGCGGCGGCCGAGGCGGGCCCAGGCCTCACGGCGCTCCGCCATGCGGTGCTTCTTCGAAAGGGCGATCCGGTAATCGGCCTTGTTCTGCTTGAGGAGCACCTCGAGAGTCCGCAGGTTGTGCGGCAGACGGCCGAGGATCTGTTCCTTTTCCAGACGGTCGGTTACCGAGACCTGCACGGTGCGGTCGAACGGCAGTTCACCCTTGTGCACGCGAACGAGCACTCGATACGCCTGCTGGCAGACATACTCGCATTCGAGCAACTTGGAGCGGAACTGGGCCCGTGTGGTCTCGATCTGGCGGGCGAGATGGATCTCCTGAGCCCGGGTGAGCAGCGGGATCTCGCCCATCTGCGTCAGGTACATACGGACTGGGTCGTCCGACCAGTTCTCCACCTGCTCGATCAGCGATTCGTCGGCGTCGCCCGACGCATCGACTTCCTGCTCGACCTCGGCCTCGATGTCACCATCGGGAAGCCCGGCGACATCGGCGTCCTCGACGAGAAGTTCGGCGTCGGCCTCCTCGGCGTCGACGACCTTCTCGGTCAGTTCTTCGACCTCCTGGGGATTGGAGACGACATCATCCTCGAGTTCATCCAGCAGCGAGTCGTACAAGGCGGAGCTCCTTCGCGAATCGTTCGATCAAGTCCATGGCCAGTGTCCTCCGGCCCGCGGGGTGCCACCGGCACCTAGGCATCATTCGGAGTTGGGTCAGTGTGATTCAAGGGGCAGGCAAGTCCAGTGGCGTGAGCCCCGGCCGGGCATCCGTGAGCGGAACCGACTCAAGACTCCTCCACACGTTCGCCATTCGGCCGACAACCCCACCAAGTGCGGGGCGGAAGCCCCTGAATCCGAATAGTGGGTAAGGGGCGCAAAAGAAACAGGGAACCGTCGGCATCATCGAGGGTTTCCGGAGGACGCAACATTATGCCGCGACCGGGTCCTGGGGGCCAGTTTTTTTTTGGCGGAAATCTGGTTTTTCGGTCGATTCCCGAGCCCGAATGGTAAAAGGAATCGGCCGGAGAATCTCTGCCGTCACCGGGGGCGTCATCCGCGGGCCGGTGGAGGCGGTCATTTCACCCTGCGGTCTCCTTTTCTCGAACCACCGATGGCGACAGCTGAACGCATCTTTCTCCTGCCATGCACGTGCTCGGCCCGGGTGCCGGTGACCGCCGGCCAGGCGGGCGGGCGGGCCTCCTGCTCCTCGTGTGGCCGTGAGATCGACGTGCCCAGGCTCCGCGACCTGGCCGGCTACGCCGTGGAACAGTCTCGTGCCGCGGAGGCGCCCCGCTCGGGCGTCGGCCGGGGCCTGCTGGTGGCGGGCTCCGCGGCTGCCATCGGTGCCGCCCTCCTGGCGGTCGCACTCGTGCCCGTTGGCGGTCTCTTCTTTCGGCAGCCTCCCACGGCGGCCGAGATTCGGGCTGCGGTGGCCGCTGTGCCAACCGTGCAGGTGCACGAGGCGTGGCAGTCGATGGCCAGATCTGGTGTCGGCCGACCTGCAACCCAAGACGAACTGCGACTGCAGCAGTTTGCCGCGCACGCGACCGGTGTC
>JBBAVQ010000117.1:2170-6336 GCA_040397625.1 Pirellulales bacterium
CGGCGGTGGAGAACGCCGATGAAGGCGGCTTTCATCGAGCGGCCGGGGCCACCCGAGGCGATCGCGTATGGCGACCTGCCCGATCCGATCGCTGGGCCCCGAGACGTCGTCGTTCGCGTGCGGGCATGCGCCGTCAACCCGATCGATACGTACGTCAGGAGCGGCGCCGTCGCGATGCCCCTGCCGGTGCCGTTCGTCGTCGGCTGCGACCTCGCGGGCGAGGTCGTGGCTGTTGGCACCGACGTAGACCGCTTGCGGCCCGGCATGCGGGTCTGGGGTTCCAATCAGGGCTTGCTCGGGCGGCAGGGAACGTTTTCGGAGTATGCAGCCGTCGATGAGCGGTGGCTCTATCCCACGCCCGATGGCGTTTCGGATCGTGAGGCGGCCGCCGCCGCGCTCGTATCGATCACCGCGCATCTCGGGCTCGTCGGTCGCGCAGGCGTGAAGTCCGGCGAAACGGTGTTTGTCAACGGCGGCTCGGGTGGCGTCGGGTCGGCGGTGGTGCAGATCGCCAAGGCTCTCGGTGCCAGGGTGATCGCCACCGCTGGCGCGGCCGAGAAGCAGGCCCGCGTTCGTGAGCTTGGCGCTGATGAAGTCCTCGATTACCGCGACCCCGAGATCGTCTCGCGGGCGCAGGCGGTCGCGGCCCACGGCGTGAATGTCTACTGGGAGACCCAGCGGGAGCCCGACTTCGACCGTGCCGTGGCGATCCTCGGCGAGGGCGGACGGATGGTCTTGATGGCGGGCCGTGACGCCCGGCCCGCATTTCCGGTGGGTCCGTTCTACGTGAAGGGCTGCACGCTGCACGGCTTCGTGATGTTCAAGGCGAGCCATGCCGATCAGGCGGCGGCCGCCACCGACATCAATCGGTGGCTCGCCGCTGGTCGGTTGCGGGTGCCGATCGACCGGGTGCTGCCGCTGGCCCAGACGGCGGAGGCCCACGCGTTGCAGGAATCAGCCACGGTGACGGGATCGGGCGGTCTGATGGGCAAGATCGTGGTCGAGCCATGATGTCCGCTGCGCTTCGTCATCCTGGCTACGCTTGCCCCCAGAGCCCGGCTCCCGGGGCACTGGCAGCCCGAGCCACGTGCTCGAGTATGCGGTGATTGATAGCCGACCGGCCGCGGGCGAACCACGGTTGATGCTGCCTCAAACTCACTCCGCCCCACGCCTCACGGCGTTGGGCTTGTACGGCAGATGAATCAGCCGACCGGCCGGCAGGCCGCGGGCGTCCCCGACGTTGGAGTTTGTGTTCAAGCCGACCGGCCGTGAGGCCGCGGGCGTCCCCGACGTTGGCGTTTGTGTTCAAGCCGACCGGCCGTGAGGCCGCGGGCGTCACACCACGCTGAGATCGCCTATCCGAGCGACGCCTTAGCGGCGCTTTGGCTGTGTGGTGGGCGTGGCCTGCTCGGCCGTGGGCCGCGAACGCTGCCACGGGCTGCCCATCGCCTCGATGCCCGCGGCGACGTTGGGAAACATTCCGCTCCAAGAACGCTGCGGAGCGGCCGCCTGCTTCTGATCGCGGGCTGCGGGCTGCGGCTTCTGCTGTTGGGTCTGCTGCGGGGCTTGCTGGCCGCGGGCAGTCTGAGGCCGGGGCTGCGTGCCGCGCCGCGCCGATGGTTGGGATGCCTGGGCGGCCGATCGCGGGGCCGCGCCGGGCGTCGCCGTCGCCGTGCTGGGCGGTCCGGGCGGCTGGGGCCGCGGCGTCGTGAACGACGTGTCGGCCTGGAGGGCGATTCGTTCCGGCACCACGAGATACCGTCCGGCATCACCCGTTGCCGGCCGCGTTGACTGTTCGATCGGCTGGCCGTTGGCCTTCATCACCGAGGGCATGGATTGCACGTCCGTGGCCACCGCCTCGCTCATTTCGTCGAGATCGCCATCGGCGCGGGAAGGCTGCGGTGCGCGGGTGGGAGGATCGATGTCGGTGGGCGACGGCGGCATCGGCCGTGTGGTCGAGGCGATCGTGGGAGCCGGCGCAGGCTCGACCAGCGTGGGCTCCACGAGGGCGGGTTCTGCGGGAACAGACTTCGTGGCGACGGGCGGCGCGGTGACAGACTCAGCGGCGACAGCATCGGAACCGCTGGGCTCCGCAGTGGCGGAATCCGCGACAGTCGGCTGCGGAACAGCCACCGTCTCTGGCACGGTCTTCGCCACGGGCGTCGCCGGTGCCGGGGCTCGCGCCGGAGCCGGCTGACCCATCGACTCCGCCGGCATCCAGGGATCGGCCTGGGTCGACGTCGAAGGTGGCGCCGTCGGAGTGGCGGGTACGGCTGGAGTGAAGGTCTCGGTGGCGACGGTGCTCGCCGTGGTGGCGGCACCCGACCTGACGAGTTGCACGGCGAGCAGCGGCTGTCCTTCGCGAACCGGATGCCGCAGCACGTAGCCCTCGAAGGTGTCGCCCGCACGGAGTGCCGACGACGGCAGCATCGCCTTCGGCCAGTCCTTGAGCGCCACGTCCCACACGGTGACGGGTGCGCCCTGGGCGAGCGGCCGGAGCGCCACGAAGATCGGCTCGCATTCCACCTGGGGCCGCCGCTGCGCAAGCTGCACGTCGAGCACGCGGTTGACGCCGACCGCTGCCGCGGCGCCGGCGATGAACGCGGCCGCGAACACGGTCAACGACTTCGGGCGGTGACGGACGGTCGCTGCGGTGCTGGTGGTCTCGGCTGCCATGCGTGCCTGAATCCTCTGGAGGCGCTCTTCCTCCCGAACATCGGCAGCGGCACGCTGCGATGGACACCGAACACTCGCCGACCGTCCCGCATCCGCCAAGGCGCCACAGGGGCCCATCCCCCGTATCTTCACTCTCCGGGGTCGTCGCTTCCGGTGGCGGCGTCGGCAAAGGCTGGGTCGACGCTGCGGGCCAACGGGCGAATCGCGATCAGCCGGACCGTACCGTGATCGCCCGCGACACGTTCTCGCAGCAGGCCGTCACCGACCGTCGTCGCAGGGTCACCGGCACAGCCGATCAGCAGGAGGCCGCCAGTGGGAAGCGTGACGTCGATCGTAAGGTGTTCCATCCGGTGACGTCGCTGGCCCGCCTCCAGCCGAAACATGCCGTCTTCTCCAGCCCACGACTTCTCGATCGGCCCGTGCTTGATTTCTGGCACGGCTTCCAGCCGCACGCGACCGTCGGCCGCCGGCCGGGCTTCAATCGCCAGAAGTGGTGTCGCATCATGGAAGGTGGCCCCGCGGACCTCGCCCGCGCACTGCTCCATGAGCACGAGGCTCGGGAGCCGCGTCGCCGTCACCAGTTCGCTGTGGCGACCGGGCAGTAGCTGCAGGATCCGCCGGGAGCGAGCGGGATCGACGCCACTGACGTCGCCCGCGGATTCGTCCTCCGAGGAGGCGGCCAGTCGCTCAGCGAACTCGTTTGGCAACTGCCCCGTCACCACTCCGGCACGGAGACCGTTGGCGTTGAGCGCCCGGCGTCGTTCCGTGGTGATCGCCTGCTCGTCCACGTGTTCCCAGATCGTCTCGCGGAGCTGTCGATCGTCGGCCGTGCAGCGGACGAAGAGCACCTCCAGCGGAATCGTGCGGCGGGCCACCGGCCGACGGCCGACGGCCACTGGTTCATCGTGCAGTGGATCGTGGACGACCGCCGCCGAGCCGAGAAGCCGGCAGCCGGTAGCCGCGAGCAGGCTCGCGACGATGGGCAGCAGCCAGCGGGCGATCGCCGGAGGTGACCGCATGGGGATGAGGGCCGCACGGGGCGGGGCGCGGGGGTGATGGGAAGATGGGGAAGTAATGGAAGCCGGCGGCTGGGTCAACGGTGATGGGCGGGGGCGGGACCAGTTATTCCGCGTGCATCCTGCCTCATCGCTCGGGGTTGCCCATGCCCCTGCGCCGGACGTTCGCTTCGGTGTCCAGCAAGGCTCGGGGTTGCCCATGCCCCTGCGCCGGACGTTCGCTTCGGCATCCTGCCTTCGCTCTCTCGATGCTGGCTGCGCTTCGGCATCCTGCCTGCGCTGGCCAGCAACGCCGGCTCCGGGGCACGGGCAACCCCTCGCAGCTGCTCGTAGCAGCTGCTCGTAGCAGTGGCTCGTAGCAGTGGCTCGTAGCAGTGGCTCGTAGCAGTGGCCTTCTCGTAGCACAGGTTTTCAACCTATGTGCCTTCCCGGTTCGCATCGCGCTGCGGCCCGACCTACGCCGTCGCCTTCACG
>JBBAVQ010000117.1:6436-9058 GCA_040397625.1 Pirellulales bacterium
TGTGCCTTCCCGGTTCGCATCGCGCTGCGGCCCGACCTACGCCGTCGCCTTCACGGCGTTGATGAAGAACGTGAGGCCGGCGCCCGGGGCCGCTGGGTCGAGTCGGCCCTGCCACGACGGGTGCTGCGTGGCGTCGATGAACCGCTCCGGATGCGGCATCAGCCCGAACACGCGTCCCGTGGGATCGCAGGCGCCCGCCACGTCGCCCAGCGCGCCATTCGGATTCGTCGGCTGGCCGGTTTCGTCGGTCGCGTACGTGAGCGGCACCTGGCCCGCCGCGCGGAGCGACTCCAGCCGCGCCGGGTCGCGGAGCACGAATCGGCCCTCGCCGTGGGCCACGGGCAACTCCAGTTCGGAGAGTCCCTTGAGAAACACGCAGGGACTCGGGCTGCACGACAACCGCACCCAGCGGTCGATGAATCGCCCCGAGGTGTTGTGGGCAAGCGCCGCCTCCGGCAGTCCGGTCGTCGGATCGGCAAGCAGCAGGCCGGTCTGAAGCAGCACCTGGAAGCCGTTGCAGATGCCGAGCACCAAGCCGCCCTTGTCGCGAAACTTCGCGAGCGCGTCGCCGAGCCGCGTCTTGAGTTCGAGCGCGAAGATGCGGCCGCTGGCGATGTCGTCGCCATACGAGAACCCTCCGGGGATGCAGAGGATCTGGCAGTCATCGGCGATCGCAGGCCGCTCGGCGAGAGCCCGCACGTGCACCCGACGGGCGAGGCCGCCGGCCCGCTCGAAGGCGTGCGCCGTCTCGTGGTCGCAGTTGGTGCCGGGAGCGCGGAGGATCAGGGCCCGTGGCGAAAGCATCTAGGCGGTCTCCCCATGCCACGCCCGCGCCAGCCGATCGATGGCGATGCGATCGGTCGTGCCCGTCGTTGAAACGATCTCGAGGTCGGGCGACGAACTCACCTCGCCGACCCACGCGAACCGCACGCCATCCATGCACCTGGCAAACTCGGCGGCGTGCTCGGGCCGCACCTCGCACACGAATCGGCCCGGCGTCTCGGCAAAGGCGATCGCGAGATCGTGGCCATGATCGAGGCCCAGATCGCTGCCGGCGGCTCCGTTCGTGGCCGGCACATCGGCGAGCACGATCCGCGCCCCGAGCCTGCCGGCGACGGCCATTTCGGCGACTGCCGCCGCGAGACCGCCGTCCGACACGTCATGGCAGGCCTGCACCACGCCCGCCCGGCGGGCTGCAGACACGGCCCTGATCGCGGCGTGGAAGGTGGCGACCTCCACGGTCGGCACGTCGCCCCCGCGCACGCGGCCCGTGAGCGCCAGCTGGCTGCCGGCCATGTCGGGTTTCGTGTCGCCCACGACTGCCAGGCGATTGCCCGCGGCCTTGAGGTCCGGCGACACGGCGCGGCGGACGTCGTCGAGCTGGCCCAGCGCCGTCACGAGCAGGGTGGGCGGGATCGAGATCTCGCGGGCCGCGCCGGCGGCGTCGGTGTAGGCGAACACATTGTTGAGGCTGTCTTTGCCGCTCACGAACGGCGCCGCAAAAGCGATCGCCAGATCGTGGCAGGCTCGGCAGGCCTCGACGAGCGTGCCGAGCGACTCCGGCCGGCGGGTGTCGCCCCAGCAGAAGTTGTCGAGCAGGGCGATCCGGTCGGGATCGGCGCCGGCGGCGACCGCGTTGGCGATCGCCTCCGCGATTCCGCCCGCCGCCATCTGGTAGGCGTCGAGCCGGCCAAGATGATGGCGGAGCCCCACGCCGAGCACGATCCCGCGGTTACGGCCGAGCACGCCGCGGATCACGGTGCCGTCGGCTGGCCCCTCACCCGGGCCCAGCAGTGGCTTGAGCACCGAGCAGCCCTGCACCTCATGGTCGTACTGCCGAACGATCCGCTCCTTGCTCGCCACGTCGGGCAGCGCAAGCACGTCGAGGAGCGCCGTGGTCACCACCGTGTCGCCCGACCAGGCGAGTGGCGGCCGGGATGCCGGCACGGATCTCGACACGAGCCGCTGCCGCGGCCGGCCCTCGTGGAGGAAGTGGCAGTCGAGGTCGCCCGCGACCCGGCCCTGCCACCTGAGCACGATGCGGCCCGAGCCGGTGAAGGTGCCGATCGGCGTGGCTTCGACGCCCTCGTCGGCGGCGATCTTTGCCACCGCCGGCCAGTCGGCCGGGGCGACCGCCAGCACCATCCGCTCCTGCGCCTCGGAGATCCAGGCTTCGGTCGCCGACAGCCCCTCATACTTCAGCGGCACCCGGTCGAGATCGACGTCGGCGCCGAGCGTGGCTCCCATCTCGCCCACCGCGCTCGAGAGGCCGCCGGCGCCGCAGTCGGTGATCGCGTGAAACAGCCGCTGCCGCGAGGCCTCGAGCACGAAGTCGGTGAGCATCTTCTCGTTGATCGCGTGTCCGATCTGCACGGCGCCGCCGCTCTCCGTCTCGCTCTCACTCGTCAGTTCGATGCTCGAAAAGGTGGCGCCGTGGATGCCGTCGCGGCCGGTGCGGCCACCGGCCACCACCACCAGGTCGCCGGGCTCCACCGCGGCATCGGCGTGGCCGCGGGGCATGATGCCCACCGTGCCGCAGAACACGAGCGGGTTGCCGATGTAGCCCGGATGGAAGGCGACGGCGCCGGCGATCGTGGGGATGCCCATGCGGTTGCCGTAGTC
>JBBAVQ010000118.1:0-9044 GCA_040397625.1 Pirellulales bacterium
TCTGCCGCGCGGGCCGGCCCGCCGGCCTGACAGCAGTCGTCGTCAACGATGGGGCTGCGGACGCCGACGTGACGGCATCGTTGGCCATGCCTCCGGGAGTGCGGCTCGTGACGCCGCTGCAGACGTCTCCGATCCGGATCACGACAGCCGATGGCGAGCAGCACCTGCGGTTTGAAGTCGAGGCTGATGCGGCCGGCCCGGCCGAACTCGTGCTCGAACTCTCGACTGAGGGCGGCCCCCTTGTCCGCCAGCCGCTCATCATCGACTTCCTGCCACCGGTAAACGCCCAACAGCGCGACACCGTGCCGCCGGCCGAACCCGTGGCAACCGACATGCTCGTGGGTGCGATTCACTGCCCGCTCTGGGAAGCGGATCGCCCCGATCTCTGGCGCGGCGTGCTCCGCCATCCCGAGCGGATGCCGGCCCTCGGCCTCTATACCCAGGAGGATCCACAGGTGGCCGACTGGGAGGCCAAGTGGGCCCTCGAGCATGGAATCTCGTTCTTCGTCTACTGCTGGTATCGCGACGGCGAGGGCGGCGCGGTGAAGACGCGGTTCGGCCGAGGCCTCCACGACGGCTTCTTCAAGTCAACCGTCGCGAAGCAGATGAAGTTCGCGCTGCTGTGGGAGAACCAGGCCGACGGCATCGGAGGCGTGGCTGACGAACGCGACTTCCTCGACAACCTCGTCCCCTCTTGGATCGAGACCTACTTCAAGCACCCCGGCTACCTGCAGGTCGACGGGAAGCCCGTGCTCTTCATCTACGAGATCGACCGGTTCATCCAGGATCTCGGCGGCCCCGAGCCCGCCGCCCGGACGATCGAGAAGCTGCGGGCCGCCTGCCAGGCCGCGGGCTTCAAGGGGCTCACGCTGCTCGGCGAATATCGGGGGTTCGTTCCCGCCACGCTCGACCGCATGGCGACCTTGGGCCTCGATGCCTCGTATGCCTACTGCTGGTACCTTCCCGGCAGCCCCGCGGCCGACGACGCAGCCGCTCAGCAGCTCGATCTCATCAGGGCCACGCGAGACCGCGGTGTGCTCCCGCAGGTGGTCACGGTGTCGCAGGGATGGAGCGGCTGGCATGACGAGGGCACGGTCTGGTCGATCCCGCCGGCACGATTCGAGGGGCTGCTCCGCGACGCGAAGGAGATCGCGCAGGCCCTTCCCAAGGATCAGCTCGGCAGCCGCATGATCCTCCTCGACAACTGGAACGAATGGGGCGAGGGACACTTTATCGCCCCCTGCCGTGAGCATGGGTTCGGCTATCTCGACGCGGTGCGGAACGTGTTCTCCACCGAGCCGCGCGAGCACGTCGACCTCTTGCCCGAGGACGTGGGCCTCGGGCCCTACGACGCCGCAGCCCGCGCCTCGCTCGCCCGTCGCGAGGAACTGCGGCCGTTGCTCACGCGTCGGATCGACGTGGCTGGCGATCATCCCGGACTCGTGGGCTGGTGGTCGTTCGACGAGCCGGCCGGCACGCCCGTGGCGTTCGATATCTCCGGCCACCGACTCGGCGGCGAACTGCTCGACGGCGTCGAGCGGGTTCCGGGGATCGTCGGCAGCGCGATCGAATGCCAGGGGGGCGTGGTCCTCGTTCCGGACGACCCGCGGCTCTCCGTCGGCGATGCATTCACGATCGATTGCTGGGTCCGAACCGATACCGCGGCGCAAACCAACCGCTGGATCGTCAATCGCGTTCAGGGGGGCGGGATCGAGACGGGCTACCGTCTCGGGCTGCTCCATGGTCGCCCCTGCTTCGAAGTGCCGCAGACGGCCTGGAGCCACCACCTCACAGGCCCCGCGCCGCTCCCGCTTGGCCGCTGGGTGCACCTGGCCGGCACGTTCGACGGCCGCACGATGCGGCTGTTCGTGGACGGCACCGAGGTGGCGTCACTCGATCGGCCGGGGCCGGTGAATCCCAGCCACTTCGACCTGGTGATCGGCGGGTTTCAGGCCGGCAGCCGGGCGAACTTCGTGGGGCTCGTCGACGAAGTGCGGCTGTTCTCGCGAGCCCTGTCAGCGGACGAGGTGCGGGTGTGCTCGCAATCCGCGGTGCAGCCGCATCCGAAGTGAGACCAAAGCTGACTCGGCTGGCCCCGAGCGTCATGCACGCTGGGCAGGCGACCTACCGCCACTCGCTGCGAGCGCCGCCGCGATCAACCCGCAAACGTCAACCGAGAAGCCCCCGACAGCCGCGACGCCGGCACAGCGGCCCAACGTGATCGTCATCCTCACTGACGATCAGGGCTGAGGCGACGCCCGGTTTCTCTCAGGCTCCCATCGCCTTCACCAGGTTGGCGTCGATTGCGGCCAGAAACTCCTGCGTCGTGAGGTGCGGCTGGCTGGGGCCGATCAGGATCGCGAGATCCTTCGTCATCTTCCCCTCCTCCACTGTCTCGATGCAGACCCGCTCGAGCGTCTCGGCGAAGCGGGTCACCTCCGGCGTGCCGTCGAGTTTGCCGCGGTGGGCCAGGCCACGCGTCCAGGCGAAGATCGAGGCGATGGGGTTCGTGCTCGTGGGCTTGCCCTGCTGGTGCTGGCGGTAGTGCCGCGTGACGGTGCCGTGGGCCGCCTCGGCCTCCACCGTCTTGCCGTCGGGCGTCATCAAGACGCTCGTCATCAGGCCCAGCGAGCCGAAGCCCTGGGCCACGATGTCGCTCTGCACGTCGCCGTCGTAGTTCTTGCAGGCCCAGACGTAGCCCCCCTCCCACTTGAGCGCCGAAGCCACCATGTCATCGATCAGCCGGTGCTCGTAGGTGATCCCCTTGGCGGCAAACTCCGACTGGAACTCGGCGTCGAAGATCTCCTGGAAGATGTCCTTGAAGCGGCCGTCGTAGGCCTTGAGGATCGTGTTCTTCGTGGAGAGGTAGACGGGGTAGCTCCGCGCGAGCCCGTAGCGGAAACTCGCCCGGGCGAAGTCGCGGATCGAGTCGTCGAGGTTGTACATCGCCATCGCCACGCCCGGCGACGGAAACTCGAAGACCTTCATCTCCATCGGCTTCGTGCCGTCGGCCGGCGTGAAGGTGAGCGTGAGGGTGCCCTTGCCCGGGATCTTCACGTCGGTGGCGCGGTACTGATCGCCAAACGCATGGCGGCCCACCACGATCGGCTTCGTCCAGCCAGGCACGAGCCGCGGAATATTCTTGATGATGATCGGCTCGCGGAAGATCACGCCGCCGAGGATGTTTCTGATCGTGCCGTTGGGGCTCTTCCACATGCTCTTGAGGCTGAACTCCTTCACCCTAGCCTCGTCGGGAGTGATCGTGGCGCACTTCACGCCCACGCCGCACTCCTTGATGGCATTGGCGGCATCGACCGTCACCTGGTCGCCGGTGGCATCGCGGTTCTCCATCGAGAGGTCGTAATACCTGATCTCGAGATCGAGATACGGCAGAATCAGCTTGTCCTTGATGAACTGCCAGATGATCCGCGTCATCTCATCGCCGTCGAGGTCGACCACCGGGCCCTTGACCTTGATCTTGCCTGCCATGCCGTCACTCCTGCGTGCTTGGGGGTATGTGGTGGCGATGTTGTACCAGCCGGAATCGGCCGGAGAAGACTCGCGGTCACCGGCTGCGGGACGGGACGAGTTGGCTCGCTGCGGCAGGATAGCCGAGGCTCGCCATCCTCACCCCGCGACGACTGCCGCGAGGATTTCGGCGGCCGTGCCGACCTGGGCGAGGTCGATCCACTCGTCGGCCGTGTGGGCCTGGGCGATCGAGCCGGGGCCGAACACCACGCTCGGCACTCGGGCGGCCGTGAACACGCTGGCGTTGGTGCCGTAACGGGCCGCCGTGCGGGTCGCCGCCGCGCCGCGGGAGCGGGCCACCGCGGCGATTTTTTCGACCCAGGCCGCCGCCTTCTGATCCCCCGTGGCGTCGGCAAGGCCGGCGCTTTCGAGGAAGGGTTCGTCGTGCTCGATCCGCGCGTCGCCACAGGCGGCGGAGATTCGCGCGATCGCCTCCTCTCTCGCCCCGGCGGGCGACTCACCAGGCAGCACCCGCCGCTCCACTTCGAGGACGGTCAGGTCGGGCACGAGGTTCACGCCCGCACCGCCCCGAATCGTGCCGAGGTTGAGCGTGGGCGGTCCGCAGGGATGGTCGGCATGCCGCGTGAGCAGATCGCAGGCGAGCGCCTCGAGTGCGAGGATCACACGACCTGCGGGATAGATCGCATTGCTGCCCTGTTCGGGGAAGGCGCTGTGGCAGGCGCGGCCGTGCACGCGGATCCGCCAACGGATCGCCCCTTTGTGCTGCATCACGAGGTCGAGGCCCGTGGGCTCGGCGACGACGGCCAGGGCGGGGCGACGGCCGACCACCTTGCGGGCAGCCGCGTCCGACGCGGGGGCGTCGGGGGCCGCCGGCTCCCAGAGCCGGGCCAGCGCCTTGGCCCCCGAGAACCCGAACTCCTCGTTGACCGTGGCGGAGAACACCACGGTGGCCGACCGTTCGCCAGGATGCGTGAGCAGTCGTTCGACCGCCGCGATCATCGCCGCCATGCCCCCCTTCACGTCGCAGGTACCGCGGCCATACATCCGCCCGTCGCGGACGACCGGCACGAACGGCTCGATCGTCATGTTCTCGACAGGCACGGTGTCCTGGTGGGCGTCCCAGAGGAGCACCGGGGCCCGCGGCACGGTGGCATCGAGCCGGGCCACCACGTTGTCGCGTCCCGGCGACACGGGCTGCCGGGCCCACGGCAGCCCGAGGGCCGTGAACCGCTGCACCAAAAAGTCCGTCACACGGCCCTCGAGATACTCGGGGCCGGAGACATCGCGGCCCATTGGGTTGACGCTCGGCCGCCGGACCAGGTCGGCGAGCAGGGGAACGTGGCCGGTCATGCCGAAAACCCTACCAGACCATCCGCCCGCGTGCTTTCCCTGAGCCACCGCCCCGTGGTAAAATCCCGGGCTCGATTCGCCTCGCGTGCTCGTGGCACGCGAGCATCGACACTCCCATCCCCCGCCCGGTGTTGCATGCCGCCGATCCTGGAATCCCACTCGCGTCGCACGGTTATCAGCCTGCTGCACGCCGTTTTCGCTCTCGCCCTTGGCGTCGTGATGCCGGCGTCGGGCCGCGCCGACCTCGCTGCCGACACCAAGGCGATCCAGGATGCGGGGCAGGCCTACAAGGCCGCGCTCGAGCGGGGCGACGGCAAGGCACTCGCCGCGCTCTGGACGCCGGATGGCGACATCGTTGACGCGGTGGGCAACGTCATGAAGGGCCGCGACACCGTGTCTGTGCTCGAACCGGCCGCCGCGGGCGAGGCCAAGACCATCCAGCCGCAGATCGCCATCCGGGAAACCAAGATTCGCTTCATCGATCCCGATGTCGCCCTCGAGGACGGCATGGTGGAGGTCGTGCCGCCGGGCCGCACCGCGCCGCTGCACGGCCGCTTCTCGGCGACCTGGGTTCGCCACGAGGGCAGTTGGAAGCTCGCCGCGCTTCGCGAGGCGCGGGGCGATGAAGCCTCGGGTGACGAGACGCTCGCGTCGCTCGAGTGGATGGTGGGCGATTGGACGGTCGTCGATGAAGCAGCTGCCGGCAAGCCTGCCGCCGCCAAGCCGAAGATCGAGATCAGCACGCGTTGGAACCCGACGCGGACGTTCCTCCTTCGCGACATGAAGATCACACCGCCCGGCGCGGCGGCCGACGCGGCGGTTCAGGTCACGCAGCGGATCGGCTGGAATCCGCTCTCCAAGAGCATCCACTCGTGGGTCTTCAGCTCAGACGGCGGCCACGGTGAGGCGGAGTGGAGCCAGGATGACGGCTCGTGGATCGCGCGGACCACGGCCGTCCTGCCTGACGGCTCGCAGACGTCGTCGCTCAACATCTATTCGTACGATGGCAAGGACAAGTGCGTGTGGCGTTCGCTGCCCACCCATGTGGGCGGCGAGCACATGCCGCAGGTCAACATGACGCTCGTCCGCAAGCCCGGCACCGGAACCACCGAGGGGGCTCGCTAGAGCCTGAATGCATCATGCAGTCGATCATGTTCTTCCCCGTCCGCCGCAGTTCGCTGGTCACGGTCGCCACCGTGGCGATCGTCACGGCTCTGCTTCCGGTGCAGTCTTTCTGCCAGCAGCCAGCTACCCCGGCCCAGGCGGCCGCCGCCCCGGCCAAGGCAGCCGACAACGACGACGGTGATCTCGCCCGCAAGGCCGAGATCATGAACAGCCCGCGGTGGCGGCGGGCGATCTTCGAACTGGGCGAATGGCTCTCCTCCCAGCAGATCTACTCGCCACAGGAAGTGCACAACATCAAGGCCGACTTCAACAAGCGGGTGGCGGGGATGTCGTCGTACGAACTCGAGTATCTCCTCGAAGACCTCGACTCCAAGTTCAAGCTCCTGGAGACGCCGGAGGCCAAGGACGCGCGGCAGTGGGTGGGCCAGTACCTTTCCGTGATGTCCGACAACAAGCGGGCCGAGGTGCTCAAGGACGTCCCGAATGTCGTCACCATGTCGAGCGCCCAGCTGCAGCAGGAAATCAACAAGATCGAGCAGAAGAAGGCAGGCCTCCAGCAGCAGCAGGCGGCTTTTGACTCGAGCCGGCAGCAGCTCGTCGATCGGGCGCAGGCCGCCCGGCAGGCGACGGCGGCGGCGTCCAGGTCGGCCGCGGCTTCGGCGCAGTCGGGCGTGTCGTACTCGCCCTACCGCGGCGGTAATCAGGGAGGCGGCAAGCCGCCGTTCTCCGATGCCAAGGGCTCGGGCATGAACGTCGGCGTCGGCCCATTCGGTGCCTACGTCAATATGAACGTGGGCAGTTTCTGAGGCCACCGGCGATTCCGCGTTCCCTCTCGGCTGCGTAGCCAGGCTTTGTCGCAGGCGATCGCTGGGAAAATAGGTGGCCTGGGAAGCCGAGGGGCCAGTCCGTCGCCACTCCCTGCCAGGACATCCACGCCAGAGCCGTTGGGTTGGGCTGTTGCCGGAAGCCGGGGGCTGGTACTTCTCCCCGGCCATGTCCCCCAAGCAACCTCCTTCCGCCGCGGCCCCGCCACCCATCCTGCCGGTGGCTGACGGTTTTGAAAGACCGCGGTTCTCGGTGATGGTTCCGGCGTACGAGCCCGACGGCAAACTCCGCGACTCCCTGAAGTCGGTGCTGGCCCAGGCCCCGCCCCCGGCCGAGATGCAGATCACCGTCGTCGATGACGCCTCGACGCCCGGAAGTGTGGAGCGACTGGTTCGCTCCATCGACCCGTCGGGCCGCGTCGACGTGGTCTCGCACGGCAGTCGCCTCGGCCTCGCCGGCAACTGGAATCGTGCGATCGCGCTGGCCCGTGGCCACTTCATCCACCTGCTGCACCAGGACGATGCCGTCTGCCCGGGCTTCTACGCCGCGATCGATCGTGGCTTCCGCCACGCCGATGACATCGGCATGGCGTTCTGCCGGAGCCGCATCGTCGATGATCGCGACCGCCTCGTGAAAACCACGTCTCGCCAGAAGTGGTTCGCGGGCGTGCTGGTCAACTGGCTCCAAACGATCGCCGAAAGGCAGCGGATTCAGACGCCGGCGGCCGTGGTGGCCCGCAGCACCTACGAGGCCATCGGCGGCTACCGCTACGATCTCTGCCACGCCCTCGACTGGGAGATGTGGGTGCGAATCGCCTCGCGGTATCGCGTCTGGTACGAGCCGCGGCCCTTGGCGATCTACCGTCGGCACGTGGCCAATGAAACCAGTCGCCTGTTCGCATCCGGAGCGGTCTGGCCCGACATGGCCCGCGCCCTGCGGATCAATGCCGCCACGCTGCCCGACTCCCTGCGCGACGCCACGCTCGCTGCGAGCGTCCGCTGGCATGCGGCCTCGGCCATGCGGACCGCGGAACGCCAACTGGCCGCCGGCGCCACGGCCGAGGCCGCGGCGACGCTCCGGGCCATTCCCGACATCCTCGAAGTGCTCAACGGGAGGCCGATCGAGGGCGTCGCCACCCGGCGGCTCGCCTCGCTGCGGGCTCGGCTCCGCGAAGACGCCCTCCTGCGGCGGGCGGCCTGATGACCGCGGAGCCCGCCGGCGACGAGGCGGTGCTGCGGTTTCCGCGGCCGACGCCGCGGCGGGCGATCGTGCTGGTGCACTTCGACCCGCACGGCCGCTTCGACCCGCATGTCACACACGCCGCCCGAGCATATCGCCGGCTGGCCGCGCGACTGGTGCTCGTCTCCAACGGCGGCCGCCGTCTGCCGCCCGACCTCGCCGCGATCATCGACGACTACGTGCCGCGGCCCAACGTCGGCTACGACTTCATGGCGTGGAAGGATGGCCTCGCAACGCTCGACCGCGACGGCTACGACGAGATCGTGTGCGTCAACGACAGCGTCTACGGGCCGCTCTTCGACCTCGCACCAGCCTTCGAATCCCCCCGCACGGCGACGGCCGACCTCTGGGGCATGGTGCTCTCCGAACAGTCCACGGGCCGTGACCGCCCTCGCATTCCGCACCTGCAGTCATGGTTTTTCGCGATGCGCCGGACGCTCCTCCAATCGACCTGGTTCGACGAGTTCTGGTCGGCGGTTGAACCGGTGCCCACCAAGCGGGACGTCGTGGAGCGATTCGAGATCGGCCTGTCGCGCTCGGCTGTCGAGGCCGGCTTCCGGATCGCCGGGCTGTACGACGCCACCACCGCCCCGCGGGTGGCCCTCCGCGAGGTCCTGTCACACGTCTCGCTGGCCGCACCGCGGCGTTCGTGGCGGCTCATCCGGAAGAGCCGCAGGGTCCCGCACAATCCCAGCGAACTTGTCTGGTGGCGGCTGCTCGAGGCCGGAGTACCCTACGTCAAGGTGGGGCTGTTTCGCGTCAACCACTATGGAATCAACCTGGAGCAGGTGCTCGCCGAACTCGACCAGCGAACCCGCTTCGATCTGGGGCTGATCCACGACCACCTGGCCCGCTGCGGCTGACGCAGGCCCCCATCGCTTACGCGATTGGGCTTCCTGAAACCGCAGGAAGCGTAACGCCGTCAGGCGTACGGCCCTCCCGCAGGAAGCGTAACGCCGTAAGGCGTACGGCTGCCCTCCGCCGGCCCCCATCGCTCACGCGATTGGGCTTCCTGC
>JBBAVQ010000119.1:0-2250 GCA_040397625.1 Pirellulales bacterium
GGTGATGTTCACCTCCGAGATGGTCATGTTCACTTGCTTGAGTTCGTTCTTGTACTGTGGCCACGGCTCAAGCGGATTGCCCACCATGATCATTCCGGCCAGACCACCCTCGACCTGCTGCCTGGAAACCTCGTGCTTGTGTGGGTGGTACCAGTTAGCCCCCACGGTGTTCTGGTAGGTCGCGATCGGGATGTTGACGTCCATGCTCTCGCCTGGCGCCAGTTGGACGTACACATTATCTCCCTGGGACTTGTCGGGTGCACGCGATCCGTGGTAGTGGAAATTGGAGATAAATTTCTTCTCCGATGGATCGTGGCCGACGGCAAGATCGTTCGTCAGGTGGACCTTGAGCAAGTCACCGCGGTTGATCTGCAGCATCGTGCCCGGAAAGCCGGCCGGGTACGACGTGCCGTAGGCGTCGAACTGATAGGCCATGGCGTAAGAGTTGTAGTCACGGTCATCATCCGGGAGGCTGCTGTAGACCTCCTGCCCGCCGTAGAGGATCGGATTGGAGTTGAAGCCCGCCGTGACCATCTTCACGTTGGCCTCGAGCACGCCGTTTTGGCTCTTGATCACGTCCATCGGCCGCAGGTCTGCCTGCAGCGATTCATATCCCACGGGGAAAATGACGCTCTGCGCTGCCATCACCGTCCGCTGCTCGAGTGTTTCCAGGTCAAACAGACTCCTCGCCCGACTACGAGTACGGCCGGCGTGCCTGCGAGATGATCGGGTCGACCGGAACCAAGTGCGGCGGATCATCAAATCGTTCTCCGGGGCGTGAACAGGCTGAGGCAGGATTCAAAAAGATCCTAAGGAACAAATAGAACCAAGGCTCTATTCGTCAGCCGGCATCTTAAGGTTCAGTGCAGGGGATGCAAGTTTTGGGCATGACGAATGTGCGGGTTCGGCCGACTGCGGGGAAATTGGCCAAAAATCGGCTGCGAGGCCCGAAGCAGCGTCTTCGGGCGACGTGGCCGCGATCAGCGATTCGACGCAGGAGCGGTGGCCGAGGGCACCAGTTCGTCGGGGTCGAGGTCAGGCGGGGCGTGCAGCCAGTCGGCGGAGCCTCTGCCCACCTCGTAGCCGTGCTTGTAGAGCGTGTTCATTCGTGGCCGGTCGAAGTTGAGGCCGTCGAAGTCGAGTGGATAGTCGTCGGGGATGCAGCGGAGGTTGAACTCCACGCCGTAGCGGTTGGCGAGCACGTACATGCGATAGAGGCTCGCCGCGGCGGTGATCTTGAAGAGTTTTCCGATCGTCGCCTCCGCGATTGACAGCGTCATGGGCTTGACCGACGCATAGCCAGGCCGGTCGTCGGCGCGGCCGTTGCGGATCACGAACAGCCGGGCCTTGACTTCGCCGCGGGCCAGTCCGGCTCCCTCGAGCGCGTCTTCGACGTCGAGCATGAACCCGCGGAGGAACACCTGCGCCTCCGCACCGCCGTCGGAGTGCATCTCGTGGTAGGTCTTGCCGTCGATCTCGACGTCGAAATAAACCGGCGGGAAGACCACCGGCACCGAGGCGGAGGCGACCAGCACGTCGATGTAGCGGCGGCGGGCGTCGGGGCGGCCGCTGGCGGCGATCGCGCCCATGTCCCAGATCGCAAACTCGTTGGCGTCCATGTTGGACGTGCCAATGAACAGCCGATGGCCCGCGCGATGCTTCGCGGCCACGGCGGCGAACACCTCGTCGTCGATCGCTCCTTCCAGCAGTCGGCGCAGAGGCGTGGAATCAAGCGTTCCGTCGGCGAACACGCTGAACAGCGTCGACCGTTTCCGGAAGATGTTGTCGTTGGTGATCGTCGTGTAAAACCGCTTCAGCAGCGGGTCGTAGGCGGATCCCAGGAATGCCGGGGTGGCCTGCAAGGCGCCGGTCGAGATGCCGGTGACGACCTTGAAGTCGGGCCGGTCGCCCCGCTCAGTCCAGCCGCAGAGCACGCCGGCGCCGAATGCCCCATACGATCCGCCCCCAGAGAGGGCCAGGAAATCGTAGTGCAACTGGCCGTCGCTTCCGCGGTCCGCGGAGTCTTGGCTTCGCAGAGCCTCGGTGATCGTTGTCTGGACACCGGAGGGCGTGAGCGTATCGACCGTCTCCAGGTCGACCGCTCCCCACGGTGTGCCATAGTCCGCCGCGTCGGGTGGCGGCGTGGGCCGGCGGCTGCCGGCAAGATAGATCGCTGTCAGGCCGGCCGCCACGATGAGCACGGGGATCACGGCCCCGAGGATCAAGAGAGCGGCGGTGTGTTTCCAACGC
>JBBAVQ010000119.1:2350-7128 GCA_040397625.1 Pirellulales bacterium
GAGCACGGGGATCACGGCCCCGAGGATCAAGAGAGCGGCGGTGTGTTTCCAACGCATGCCAGGAGGATAGGGCGTGTGAGACCCGGCCGTAAAGCGGCCCAGCCGTGACCGGTAGCCTTGGGCAGCCACGCGCTGCAGGCGCAGCGGGGGTCTTGGCATGGCCGCTCATTGGCTGGCGAGTCGGCGGCGGATGCGATCGACGGTGCGGCGGGAGTATTCCTCGTCGTTGCCGAGATCGAGCGCCGCGGCGGCAGGCCAGAGCGGTGCCGTGATCTCGCCGAGGTCGTCGATAGCCACCAGCGCGGCCACGCGAAGGTCGGGGTCTCGTGAACCGATTTCGGCCTTGAGCGCTGCGCGGGAATCGTCCGCCGCCGTGGGCGTATCGCACCGTAGCAGCCATGTGGCGGCGGCGATGCGAACGGCCGGATCGGCGTCGGCGAGCCGAGGCGTCAGGGCTGCAGTCGGATCGTCGCCCGATCGCTTTGCGGCCCAGCCCGTGCCCGCCACCGCCCACCAGCGGACCGCCGCCTCGTCGCTTACCAGCCGATCGGCGAAGAAGGCGGCGTCGCGATCGTCGGCCACGGCCCAGGCCGTGTCGAGAATCGAGTCGTAGCGGGAACGCCCGGCGGCTTCGTCGCCGAGGCGGAAAATCGCCCACTCACTGCCGGCTTTTCTTGCTTCGGCCCGGAGGATCGGTTCCGGCAGGATGCCGGTATCAAAGGTCTCCTGCATCCACGAGCGAACTGCATGGCGCAGTCGCTCGAGATTGCCCCGCTGATCGGGTGCATCGGCGAGGTCGTGGAGTTCATCCGGGTCGGCCGTCACGTCGTAGAGTTCGTCAGCCGGACGGGTCGTGCGGGAGAACCAGCGAGCACCGGGGGGCAGGCCATCGACCGCACGGACCGCACGGAGTTCGTTCGTGATCGCCACACCGGTCGCGTAGTCGGGAAGATCGTCACCGTCGAGCCACGGGAGGAAGTTGCGCACGTAGCGGAAGCGGGCGTTACGGACGGATCGGCCGAAGCCCGGCGGTGCATCCATCCGGTCGCGGGCCGCGATCACGACGTCTCGGCCCGTCGCGCCCTCTCCGAGAAACGACCGGCCCTCCATCCATTGCGGTCGATCGATCGCGGCGAGCGCGAGCATGGTCGGCCCGAGATCGAGCAGGCTGACGAGCTTCGTCGTTCTGGCCGGCCCACCGCTGCCCAGCAGCCCGGCTCGATGGCGCCACTTCTCCGGCACACGCACGAACAGCGGCACGCGAAGCCCATGCTCCGTGAGTGATCGCTTGCCGTGCGGGATGCCCTCGCCGTGGTCACCCCAGAAGACCACGATGGTGTTGTCTGCCAAGCCGTCGGCGTCGAGGTCGTCGAGGATCTGTCCGGCTTCGACATCGAGGGCGGCGGCGAGTTCGAGTCGCTGGGCGAGCGCTCGGCGGATCAGCGGGGTATCAGGATAAAATGGGGGCACCGTCACCGCCGCCGGTTCGCGCCGGGCCTCTGGTGGCAGGTCGCGGCGGACGGCTTCGGGCTTCCCGCCAAACAGGCCGCTCTCATGGGTCACGGTGAGGTTAAAGACGGCAAAGAAGGGTTGGTCGGGCCGCGGTCGTGTTCGCCAGTGTGCTGTGCGGTTCGACTGGTTCCAGCCGGCATCGAATGATGTATCGAGGTTGTAGTCGGTCTTGGAGTTGTTGGTGCACCAGAATCCCGCTTCGCGAAGCAGTTTCGGAAACCCGACCACATGCGTCGGCACCGTGGCCTTGCACCGCATTGGCAGGCTGCCGAGCGTGGTCGGCATCACGCCGGTGATGATCGCACTGCGAGAAGGGGCACAGACGGGCGCGGCCGCGAACGCCGCCTCGAACAGCAACCCCTCGGCGGCGAGCCTGTCGAGCCGGGGCGTGTGGGCCGAGCCGCCGTAGCAAGCGAGCGTGCCGGCGGACAAGTCTTCGGCCGAGATCCAGAGGATGTTCGGCATCTCGGCGGCCCGTGCCGTCGCGAGCGCCAGCATGGCCAAGAGAATGCCGCCGAGCGACGAATGGATGGTCATGGGATTCACCGGTAGTCGGTGAGCGATCCGGGATTCCACGAGACCCGCAGCGCGTTGAGCACGGCCACGACGTCGATCGCCTCCTGGAGCAGCGCGCCGGCGGTCGGCGGGAGGAGGCCCGCTGCGGCGAGCCCCATGCCGGCCACGCTTGCCAGCATTCCGCCCACGGCGCTCTGCAGGGCGATCGACCGCATCCGCGAGGCAATGTGGAAGAGTTCGTCGACCCGTTCGAGCGAGCAGTCCATGATCACCGCGCCGGCCGCCTCGCTCGTCACGTCGCTTGCCGCGCCCATCGCCACCCCGACGGTGGCCGCCGCCAGGGCGGGGGCGTCGTTGATGCCGTCGCCGACGAACACGACGGGCGCCTGACGGACCGCCTCCTCGACGATCTTCAGCTTGCCCTCGGGCTGGATGCCCGCGTGGACCTCGGTGATTCCGACCGTGTCGGCGAGCCACTTCACCTCGCTCTCCCGGTCGCCCGAGACGAGCATCACGCGGTCGAGCCGGTGCGCGGGGCCGAGATGGCTGACAAACGAGTGTCCGTCGGCGCGAGGCGCGTCGCGGAACCGCAGGAGCGCCGCCACGCGGCCGTCGATCACGACCACGCACTCCAGCCCGCCGGCGGCGGCGGGAAGCGCGGCGGCGCCGGCCGGATCGGCGGCGGTGAGTTTCTGGCGGCTGGTGATCGCCACCTCGTGCGGCTTCGCTCCGTCGCCCGGCCGCTGTACGAGGCCGGTGAGCCCACGGCCCGGCTTTTCGGCGAGTTCCTCCACCTGGAGCAGCCGGAGGCCGCGCTCGGCGGCGGCCTGCGTGACGGCCGCGGCGAGAGGATGCTTCGAGTAGGCCTCGAGACTCGCCGCGATAGCGAGCGTGTCGCTCTCCGAGAGCGACGAGAGTGGCATCACGTCGGTGAGCCGCGGCGAACCGTAGGTGAGCGTGCCGGTCTTGTCGAAGATGGCCGTGCGGCAGGTGTCGAGCCGCTCGAGGATCGCCGGGTCGCGGATCACGATGCCCCGCTTCGCCGCCAGCGACACCGCGCCGATGATCGCCACTGGAATCGCGATCAGGAGCGGGCAGGGCGTGGCCACCACGAGCACGGCCAGAAACCGTGTGGCCGACCCGCTGAAATACCAGGCCGCCGCCGCGATCGCCACGGCCAGCGGCGTGTAAAAGGCTCCGAGCGCGTCGGCCAGTCGCCGCAGCTGCGGCCGCCGCTCCTCGCTCGTTCGCAGCACCTCCATGATCTTGGCGTAGCGGCTGTCGCCGACCACCTTTTCGGTGCGGATCTCGAGCGCCGCTTCGCCGTTGATGGACCCGGAGAGCACGGCCGACCCGGGGGCCTTCGCCATCCGGTAGGGCTCGCCGGTGAGATAGGCCTCGTCCATCGCGCCGCGGCCGGCCAGGACCTCGCCATCGACCGGGCAGATTTCGTGGGGCAGGACGACGATCACGTCGCCGACGGCGACGTCGCCGAGCGGGATGTCGGTGATGCCCGTGGCCGATTTGCGGTGGGCGAGCGACGGCATCCGCCGGGCAAGGGCCGCGAGCACGTCGCCGGCCCGGCTCACCGCCCGGCTCTCGAGCGCCTCGCCCCCGGAGAGCATGAGCACCACGAGCACGCCGGCGAGGTATTCGCCAAGTAGCACGCTCGTCACGATCGAGATGCCGGCGAGCAGGTCGGAGCCGAACGTGCCGGCGAAGAGTTTTCGGAGCAGGTCCCAGACGAGCGGAATCCCGCCGAGCACGAGCATGATGACGAGCGGCAGCTCGGCGAGCGTGAGGCCGCGGCCCGGGAACCATTGAGCGGGATCGATCGGCCCGAGCGACACCGGCTGCGCGCCGATCCCCGACCAGGTGAGCACCGCCCACGAGGCGAGCGCGAGGAGCGCTCCCACGGCGATCGCCTCATTGACGGGGATCGCGGGCTTCGTCGTATGGCCGCCGGCCGGTGATGTCATCGCAACCTTTTCAACTATGCATGCGGGCGACGGGATCGCCCTGGTCGAGGATCACAGCCTCGGCGGCGGCGAGTTCGTGGAGCCGCTGGCGCACCGCCTCCTCCGGCATGAAGCCGCAGGCGAGCCGCACGTAGGTGGAGTGGTGCCGTGCCTCCGACTCAAACAGGCTCCGGTAGAACGTGGCGAGCTCCTGGTCGGCCACGTGGTCGGCGAGCACCGAAAACCGTTCGCAGCTGCGGGCCTCGATCAGCCCGGCCACGAGCAGCCGGTCGACGGCTCGGGCCGGCTCCTCCTTGCGGATCAGATCGTGGAGCCGGGCCCCGTAGGAACTCGGCGAGAGTTTTCGGAACGGGGTGCCGCGCCGCTCCAGAATGTCGAGCACGAGCCGGAAGTGCTCCAGTTCCTCGTTCACGATTTCTGTCATCGCCCGGGCGAGTTCCGAGTGGTCGACGTACGAGAACAAGAGGTTCATCGCCACTC
This sequence comes from Pirellulales bacterium, assembly GCA_040397625.1. GTDB lineage: Bacteria > Planctomycetota > Planctomycetia > Pirellulales > UBA1268 > QWPN01. The sequence goes on from JBBAVQ010000119.1 coordinate 6,838, forward strand.
CCGCAGCCTTCTTCTCGCAGTGGGCGTGGTCGATGATCACGTCGTCGAGCGCGGCATCCACCTGGGCGAGCCAGCGGGGCGACGTGGGCGACTGGAGGCTGAGCATCCGCGGGGATCCAGGGGCGAGTGAACGGTGGACGGCGCGGCGGGCTGTTGCCGCTGCCTGTGGCCAGTGTCATCATACGGCGACGGGACTGTTCCCGCCGTTCGTCCTCCGGGGTTCGCCATGATCGCCTTCGACCGTCCCGCCAGTGATTCGCCGTCGCATGGGGAAAAGAACGTGCTCGGCGG
>JBBAVQ010000119.1:7228-8997 GCA_040397625.1 Pirellulales bacterium
GAGGCGGCGAAGGCCGGCCACGCGCCCTTGGTGGTGCTCGAGGCAACACACGAGAAAGCGCTCGAGATCGTGCCGCTTGAGCTCTTGAAGAAGCACGCCGCTGATCCGGCATGACCGACTGGCCGCTCGCTGCCGCCGTGGCGGTCGTCGCCGCGGTCTACGCGTCGGTGGGCCACGCCGGTGCGACGGGCTACATCGCGGTGATGACGCTCTGGGGCCTCGCACCGGAGGTGATCCGGCCGACGGCGCTGCTGCTCAACGTGATCGTGGCCACGATCGGCACCATGCAGTTTGCGCGGGCTGGCCACTTCGATCGCCGGCTGTTTTTGCCGCTTGTCGTGGCGAGCGTGCCCGCCGCGGCCGTTGGCGGCTGGCTCACGCTGCCAACCGCTGCGTTTGAGACGATCCTCGGCATCGTGCTCGGCTTCGCGGCGGTCCGCATCGTGGCGGAGGCGATCGGATCGGGTCGTACGGTTCGCGGTGGCGAACCTGAGCCGGCGTCGCGACTGCCCGGCGATCCGCTGCCGAGATTGGCCACGCTCGCGGCGATTGGCGGCGCGGTTGGCCTGCTCTCGGGCCTGACGGGCGTGGGAGGGGGCGTGTTTCTCACCCCCATGCTTCTCGCCCTCCGCGCTGCGCCGGTGAAGACGATCGCCGCGACGTCGGCCGCGTTCATCCTCGTCAACTCGCTCGCCGGCCTTGCCGGCGGTCTCGCAGCGGGCCGCTCCGTGCCGCTGCCGGGACTGGAACTCGTGGCCGCCGCGGCCCTCGGCGGCGCGATCGGCTCGCACCTCGGCGCCTTCCGGCTGCCGGTCACCACGATCCGTCTCGTGATGGCGGCTGTGCTCGCAATCGCGAGCGCAAAGTCGTTGCTGTGAGGAAAAGGTCCCAGCCACAACACCAGGAAATCTCTCCAGGAAGCCGACCGGCCGTGAGGCCGCGGGCGAACCACGCTGGACATAACGCGTGTTGGCGGCTCGCCCCACGCCTCACGGCGTTGGGCTTGGACGGCGGTCGCGCGAGGCTTTTGGAGGATCCGTATCAGCGGCGGGCTTTCGACGGTCGGCTGGTTCCGCTGTCAGGAAGCGATGCTGCGGCATCGCCGTACGCCGCCCAGGCGGCGAGCCACGATGGCCAGGGTGCTTGGTCAGGAGGTGGGGCCGGAGATGCGATCGGCAGACTCGCCAACGGCACCGCTGGTTCGGCTGCGAAGTCGAGTCGACCGAGAGCCTCTGATGGGTCGCCGGCGTTGTGGAGCGAGGCGCCCGTGGCTCCCACAGCAACCAGCCAGTCGCCGCAGCGAACGAGCCGCTCTGGATTACCATTGTCGGCGGTGATGACGACGCGACTCAGAAGCCCCTGCTCATCGACACGAAACGCCACGATGCTCGTCTGCCACTCCCACGACACGTCGCCGTCATCATCGGGCGAGTAGGCACGGGATGTCACCGGAAATGCGAGAATGCCAAGGTCGTCGAACCAACTCAGCGCGTGGGTGTCGCCGTCGCCGCGGACCCATGGACTACCACTTACCGGGGTTGTGAGCCAGTCGCCGTCGAGCAGGTAGCGATCAGTGAGTCGGGGTGAACGCGGGTCCGACACGTCGAAGATCGACACCTGGATGCCGCCCGGGAATCCGGTCGATGGATTCACCGCACGGCCCACGGCCGCGATTCGACCGTCTCCAATCGTCAGGATCACGTCAGAGAACCCGTCGATCTTCAGCTCACCAACGACTGTCGGTGTTTCGGGAACAGTGAGGTCGATGA
>JBBAVQ010000120.1:0-8969 GCA_040397625.1 Pirellulales bacterium
TGATCCTGCTCGTCCAGTTCGCCGACTGCATGCAGTATGTCTGGAGCCGGATGCTCGGGCAGCGGCTGGTGGCCTCGGCGGTGAGCTCCAATCGAACCTGGGAGGGCCTCCTCGGCAGCGCCACCAGCACGGCCCTGCTCGCCGCGGTGCTCTGGTGGGCGGCGCCCCCGTTTCAACTCTGGCAGGCCACGCTCGCCGGCCTCGTGGTGGCAGTGATGGGCTTCGCAGGCGGGATGACGATGAGCGCGATCAAGCGCGACCGCGGCGTGAAGGACTACGGCACGCTGGTGGTGGGCCACGGCGGCGTGCTCGATCGGATCGACTCGATGTGCTTCGCCGCGCCGGTCTTCTACCACATCACGCTTCTGATCACGGGCGTGAAGCCGGGCTGAATCAGGTCGCCCGCGACCACCGCTGGACAACCAGGAAGCCCAATCGCGGAAGCGATGGAGACCTGTCGGGATTCAGGAAGCCCAATCGCGTGAGCGATGGGGGCCTGTCCGCCGCATCGCGTGGGGCTGCCCATGCCCATCGCCGGACGCTCACTGCGGGCAGCCCCCCGCTCGCCATCCGTGGCGCACTCAGGAAGCCCCGAGCGGCAGCGAGGGGATACAGGCCTGACCCACACGATCACGCCTGCCGACACCCGTGACGTCGATGTGGACACGCCAGAAAAAGACGCCCGACGCACCGACTCGGCGGTTGCCGAGATTCGACTCGCGAGACCCGCTGAGGTGACGCCAGCTTTTTGACGCCATCTTTTTCGGAACGCGGCCTAGCGCACCGCGGTCGCCGGCTGGCCACCCTGCCGGGCCTGGGCATAGATCGACGTGCGAGCGGCACTCGTCGTCACCGGGGCGGTGGCCGCCGGGGCGGGCGACGACGCCCCCGAGTCGGGGCTCTGGCCGCGGGTCGTGGCCGACCAGGCAGCGGCGGGCGGCGGCGCGGCCGCGGCGATCGATGCCGGCGGCGCGGGACAGCCCTGCTTCACCCAATCGAGCCAGACGTGCTGCATCTGGGCAACGCTCGTCACGCCGTAGTGCTTCTCGAGCGCCTCCGACCAGTTCTCGGTGGTGAGCCCCTCGGCCACGAAGGAAACGTACTTGTGTCGGCCGCCCCGCTCGATCAGGTAGCGGGCCAACGAGTAGCCCTGCGAGTAGAGCGGCAGCACGTCGGGCGGATACTCCTTCATCGCAAACATCTCGGGAAACGCGATGCCGCGGCCGGTGGTGAGAAACTCGAGCAGCATCCGGTGCTGCCGGGCCCGTTCCACCGGATGCTCGACCGTGGTGCAGGCGCCCTCGTCTGCCCAGCGCGGCAGTGGTTGGCGAAAGTGACTGGCGAAGATCGTGTGCGTGATCTCGTGGGGAAGCACCGAGTCGAGGATGCGTTCCTCGCTTCCCTGGATCGTCATGGTCCAGTTGAACACCTCACCGCGATCGAAGACGAAACTCGTGGCGCCCCCCGCACCAAGATTCGGGGCGACTTGTGCCGTGATTGGGCAGGGACGGCTCCACCGCGGCAGCGGACTACCGGTCCACTCCACCGCGAGCGTGTGGCGATACTGCTCCGCGGCATCGCCAATCTTGCGGGCGAGAGCCTCGGTCGGCGCCTCGACGATGAAGTTCGCCGTGCGATAGCCGGCGGCATGGACCGCGGACTCCGCCGTGACGAGCCACCCCGAGACAATCGCGAGCCAGGTCACGAAACCCCGGACCAGACCGCCGCCAATGCGTCCATTCACCATGCGGGCCATCGCCTCCATGCGACTCGACCGGCCTCCCCGAAATCCGTTTCGGGCCGCCGGCGAGTTCAGCCTCGCCAGCGTGCAGGTCGTCGAGGGGGCGGACGGTAGCGGCGGCCCCCGGGCCGAGCCAGACCGCTTTACCCGCGGCGCAGCGGGCTTTTCGTCACGATCGCGGGGCGGCGGCGACAGACTCGACCGGGCCTGCCGGCAGCCGACGGGCCACGAGGGCGGCCGCTCCCGCTGCAAGCAACGCCAGCCCGGGCAGCATCGGCCGCAGCGAGACCACCCAGGCACACCCCGCGGCCGCGATCAGCCAAGGCCATGACGAAGCGACGGCCGCGTGCCACACCGTCGGCCGCCAGGCTGCGATCACCCAGCCGGCCACCAGCGCGGCCACGAGCACGGCGGTGGCCACCCTGCGCCCCTCGGCTCCGGCCGTCGCCGGGGCGACCATGCGAATCGTGAGCCCCTCGAGCCCACGATCGACCACCCACACGCGGCTCCGAGCCTGCCCCGGAACGCCCTGGATCGCCCGTTCCCACTCGGCCTCGAGAGCGGGTCTGGCGCCGACATCCCGCGCGGCCGCAAAGCCCCGCAACCGATCGCGGTCGCTGTCGAGGGCGCTCTCCACGGCGGCGGCAAACACGCCCGTGATCCGCCGCCGCAGATCCGCCAGAACCGCGCGCCACACGCCCTCGTCGATCACGCGGGCCGGTTCCGCCACCCGCACCTGCATCCCCGCCGGGGCGTCGATCGTCCAGAACACGTCGTGGCACGGAAGCCGCTCGAGGCGGGGCGGTTCAAGCAGCACCGCTTCGCCCGAGTCGATCGACGGGCCGACTTCGCCCGCGAACACGGCAAGGATCGATCTGGGCCAGTGGACATCCTGCAGGCGCACGTCCCACGCCGACGACTCGACAGGCATGGCTTCAGCCTCCCGGCCATCCACCAACACGTCGAACAGCCTCATCCCCGGAGGAAAGCGCATCCGCACCACCGGCTCCGCGGCCACCACCTCGAACCGCGCCATGCCCCAGATCCTCCCCCGGTCGTCGATCGCGAGGTGCACGATGGTCGCCTCCACGGCATTGCCGAGCGGCACCTCGGCCGGGGCTGCGGCCCGCGGAGGCGTCTCCAGCCGCTCCGGCGGTGGCTCGCGATCCGCCGTCGAGACGATCTCGAACTCGGGGCCCGGCTCACCCGCCTCGATCTCCACCATGTCTTCTGCCGCATCCGGCGCCGCCCCGTTGCCGCCTCGCCTCAACGTCCCTTCAAATCCCGGCCGGGTCCGCCAACGAACCACCAGTGGAGGGCCGTCGGCGACCGCGCACCGCAGGAGCGGCAATCGGCCGTCGGCCAGCGGCCGCCCGGCCACGTGCGCCGCGATCGAGAGCCGATAGTTACCGGGCCGCGGATGCTGCGCGGCGACAATCAGCCGCGACGCCGTGAGCCGCGACACATGCGCGTCCACAGTCTCACCCACGTCGTGCCCATCGCCCACCAGTGTGACCCGTTCCACCACGGCGCCGTCGGGCAGTTCGACCGCCACGCCAGTGAATGGGCCGCCCCGCGAATCGATCTGACACTCGAGCGAGAGTTCGACCAGGTCGGTCGCCAGCCCCATGTCGAGCCGCTGGACGATCCGCGGCGGCGCCGTCTTGCGACGCACCGAGACGCGGGCCCTCGGCCGATCGCTCGTTCCAGCGCGTTGCCACGGCACTTCATCGCCTCCCGCCATCGCCGCCACGATCTCCGACCGCCACGTCGCCACGGCCTCGAGCGGCTCACCCTCCCGCTGCCGCAGCAGCGCGTGCCCCGCCGGCAGATCCGGAGTGACGTCGAGGCCTGCGGCGGCCGCGCAGCGGACCGTGCGTGAGTCGGCGCCAACCTCCTCGAGCCAGACGCTGGGCACGTCGAACACTCCCGTCGGGTCGTCGAGGGGCATCGCAAACACGAGGTCGAGCCGCACCGGACCGGCGGCCGGTTCGCGGAGTTCGACGAGGTACCGCCCCCCGCCCAGCGGCACGAGCGGCGGGTGGCCGGCATCGCCCCCGGGTTCGAGCGGACGATCCGCGCGGATCACGACGGAACGAAGCAGATGCCTGCCAGGGGCGATCTCGAACGCCGCTTTCACCACGCACGTGGCCTCGCCCCACCACACGTCGTTGAGGCTCTCCGCCGCCTCCGGCTGGACGGTGAGCGGCCGCCGGGGATCGGTCGATCGCGCCAGCCTCACGCGGTCGGCACGCGACACGTCGAACAGCCCCGCGGCGCCGGCCACGGGCCGCCAACCGCCCGCCGCGTCGCCGCGGTCGCACTGCCAGCGATCGGCGAGCGGCTCGCCGGACGAGGCGGTCTCATCGGCCGAGTCGACGATCGCGGTGGCCGATGGAGGGAGTCGCAGCGTCACCACCTCGATGCCTCCCTCCCGCACGGGCGTGGCCACCAGGTCGATCGCGATCCGATGAAACCCAGCAGCAACGGTCACCACCCGCGCCGTCGCGCCGTCCGCAGACACCTCTACCGACACCCCGGGGGCGGCCGCGGCCTGCCCCCAGCGGACGCCCATACCCTGCTGGTCGAGCGTGAGAACACCACCGTGGTCGCTGTCGACATCGAGTTCGAGCCGCCAGCGGGCCGACGCCGCCACGACGAGCCGGCAGTCGCGCACCCGCACCGATTCCGCATCAACGGCCGACGCGGTGAGCCGGCGAAACAAGGGCTCTGGCACGAGGGCCATGCCACCGTCCGCGGCCGGGGTGACGTAGACCCTCACGGGGCCGGCGTTCGTGTCAGCGGCGGATGTCAGCGACGACTGCAGGACGAGCGCCAGGCCGACGCCAACGGCGGCACGCCGCGGCCAACCGGTCGCCGCCCCGAACCAGAGCCCGGCCAATCCGCCCCACCATGCCGCCCTGGCGACCGTCGCCACGGGGGCGGGAATCCAGATCGCGACCAGCGCGAGAGCCACCACCGCCGTCACCGCCACACGCGGACGCCGCCGCATCGCCGCGGCCACGACGGCCGCGGCGATCGCTGCGGCCACGATCGAAGCCGTCGATAGCAGCCGGCGCCGGATCACGAACAGTCCGCCCGAGGAAGCCCCCGCCGGCGGCACCGAAATGCTTCGAAAGCCGGCCTCGCTGCCGAACGGCTCGAGGCCCTCGTAGCCGGGCCTCACGACCGCGGCATCGAAGAGCCGCTCGATCCAGCCGTCACCCGCGGGCAGGTTCCGCCCCGGCGACACCAGGTCGAGATCGGCAGGCAGCTTCACCTCCCGATCCCTGCCCAGGGCCGGGACGTCGATCGTGCAGGCGATCGGGTCGATCCTCCAGACGCCGAACGACGGATCGCGAACCGCGACACCGCGCACGCGGAGCCGAACTCGTCCGCGGCCGGTGGGCAGCGGCACGTTTGTCGTACCGCCCGTCTCGGAGGGCACGTCGAAGGGTGGCAGTTCACCGTCGATCGACACCTCGTCGAGCCGCAGGCCGGCCGGCACCGTCAGCATGACATCGGTGCGGCCCCGATTCTCGATGTCGAACAGCGTCTCGCACTCGATCGATCCGGAATCGTGGCACCACGCAGTCGTCGACTCGCGCCACACCCAGGCCCGTGCCTCCGCCACGTCGGGAGGCACGACGACGACCGGCGGCTCACCGGTCCGCTCCGCCAGTTCGGCGGCCGCGCCATACGAGAGCTCCGTGACCACCGCCGCCGAACGGTCGTCGGGAATCTGGGGCGGCCGCTCGGCGAGCCCGCGATTGATCACGCTCGGCCTGGTCCCACCAGCCCCTCGCACCACGATCGTGCCGCGGGCGTCGGTGGCTCCTTCGACCCAGGCGAGCGGCGCCGCGACGGCCGCCGTGAACGGCTTGGTGCGGGTCGCCCGAAACGTCACCGGCCCCTCGACCGCCGGCCGAAGCTCGATCAGCCACGACTCCTGACCCGCCGTCGGATCATCGGCCGCGGTCCCGCCGGGTTCGAGCCGCCGCGCGTAGAGCGCGCCGGTGTCGGGATCGACGAGCGACCACTCGACCGCGTCGCCGAGCGGCTCCGACACCCTGACCACCACGGAGTCCACGGCGCCGGCGTCGGGCTCGCACGTGAACGAGAGCGACTCGGTGAGCCGCGAATCGCGGGCCACCACCTGCACCAGCACGTCGGCGTGGAGCGGCGGCCGCCGGCGCACGAGCCGGGCCGTTCCCCCGGCAGCCCCGTCTCCACCGCGAATCCGGCCTCGCGGCGCCCCAGGCTCCGTCAGCGCGGCGAGCCGGCCGTCCGCGGCCTCGACCCCCATCGGCCCGCCGTCGAGTTCGATGACGGCATCAGGCCCGACGCGATAGTCCACCAGCGACGACTCCGCCGTCTCTCCCTCGAGCCTCACCATGTCGAGGTCGGCCGTGAGAAACTCACCGCCGATCGGCACGCCGCGGCGATGCCCCGTGATCCGCAGGCCGAGGGGCCGCGAGGGCGTCGCCGCCTCCGCCAGCCCGATCCGCAGCTCGCTGGAGCCCGAGGTTCGGATCGCACGCCAGTCGAGCGTGCGATCCCGCTCGGCGGCTGGCAGCGGGCGATCGCCGTCGGTGGACGCCGGCGCGGAAGGTGGCCACTCAACGGCCTCGACCGAATCGATGAGCCATTCCGGCGCGATGCGGCCAGTGAGCACGAAGGCCTCGCCGGAGGCGACGCGAACGTCGCATGCGGCACGACCGAGCACCGCCCCTGGAGACAGCTCGAGCGTCGTCACGCGGGCCGTGTCGAGCCTGGGCATGCGGGCCTCGATCGTCACCGTCGCCCACGCCGCGGCCGACTGCTGCTCGAGATGAATCGTCGCGGCATCGCCGCGGACCGTCGCTCCGCCGTTGGCGACCGGCCAACGATCGGCGGCCGACGGGGCCACGACGACGCACTCCTCGACATCGAGCGCCGCGACCGCGAACGCGGGATCGACGACGAGCGTCGCGCCACCGCCGGCCCAGCGATCGGCCGGCGGGCGGATCGTCGGCACTGCAAACGGCTCGTCGAGCGCCGCCTCCGCGACGCTGTAAACGTCGTAGGGGATCAGCGTCCCGGCGAGCGCCGGCGGCACATCGATGTCGATCCAGCCCGCCGCGGCGGCGACGGGGGCGAGAACCGCTCCCGGTGCGGCGGCAGACCGGCCGCCGATCACGTCGAGCGTGGGATCGCAGCGGAGTCGCAGGCGGCCCGCCCGCCATGGTCCCTCCGGCACGATCCGCACCGCGGCATCGATCTGACGGCCGCGGACGACGATGCGATTCCAGCAGCGGACGCGGGGCTGGCCCTCTCCCCGTGGCACGATCGCTAGTTCGACCGCGTCAACACCGGCGAGTTCGATCCGCCACTCGCCCGCGGCGTTCGCCGCGGGCGACACGACCACCGTGCCGGCGCCGTGATTCGCCACCACTGGCCACACCGACTCGGGAAGCCGCAGATCGATCCGCGTCACCAGCGCCGCCACGAGCGGCAGGCGAAACTCGCCGGTCGCGAGCGGCGGACTGGCGATCTCGCAGGCATAGGTTCCCGCGGACGGCGTCTTCACCGCCACGCGTCCTCCGGGAATGCCGAAGACCACCGCCTCGCCCACGCCGTCGCCGGAGCGAAGCGTTGCCCGCTCCACCCAGAGTGCTCCGAGCGGCACCGCGGCACCGATCGCCGTGGACTCGGTGCCGAGATCGAACTCCAGGCTGCCGGAAAGTCGGCCTCGGTCGTCCGCCGCCAGCGCGTAGCGGGCCGCGTCGGCAAGCGGCCGCGGCGTCCGCCCTTCGGCATCGGGCAGTAGTCCGGCGACCGCTCGATCGAAGTCGGCCAGCGGCATCGGAACGAGCCGTCCGCCGTCGAGCGGCACGTCGCGAAACCGCTCGGCCGGCACGGTCACCCGCACGAACTCGAGGCCGCCGTCACGGACCGGTTCCGCGGCTCGTGACGCCGCGCTGCCGACACCGACCCCGATGCCCAGGCAGCCGCACATGAGCCACGCCAGCGGGCGATTCATGCATCCCTCGCCTGAGACGTGGTCGATGCCTCGTCGATCCGCGAGGCGACGATCAGCGACGGCGGGACGGCATTGAGGCGGGTGAGCGAACTGGCGGGCGCCGCCGCACTCGGCGCTCGCAGACCGCCGTGTCGGGATCGTTCGGCGAACGCCTGCAGCCCCCAGGCGACCGCCGCAAGCACGAGTCCCGGCACCGCCGCCTGGGCGACGAGCGGAGCACCATCGGGGCTCACGGCCGCGGCCAACGTGAGGATCGCCGCGAGCGCAACCCACACGCCGGACCTTCGCCACCACGGACGGTAGACCGCCGCGAGCCCCAGCGCCAGAGTTGCTCCCGACGCGATCAACACGATGCACCAGTGGGGCACGAGCCAGAGCACCGCCTCCCCCGGCGGCCCGACGCCGGAGAACACGAGCGACCGCTCAGCCAGCGGCGGCAGCTGCGCTCCGCGCGGGGCGGGGTCCGCCCCCGTGTCCTGACCGATCGCCACCGCCTCCAGCCAGTCGGCGATCTGTCCGGGCATGATCGCGGGCCGCTGCTGCCAGCCGATCGTCGCCCGCTGCCACCGCTGCTGGGCCGTCCAGCCGACGGGCAGTCCGAAGACGTGCTCGTCAGGACGCACGTGAAGCGTCCAATAGAAGCGTCGTTCGAGGACGGGCGGTTCGAAGATCGGCGGGGCGAGCGTCACCGGAACCGGCAGCCCGAAGCTCGCCGCGAGCCCGAGCCATCCGGAGTCGCGCCGCGACGTCGACCGCAGATCAATCTGCCACCGCCTCGAAGGGTCGACCCTCGGGAGATCGATGACGAGCCGGCCTCCGCGGACCGTCGCGGGCACGAGGTCGCCGTCGAGCCGCACCTCGTGCATCGCGGTAGTCTCGGCCATACCGCCGCTGACGTTCGGGAACGTGATCACGATCGTGTCGCGTGCCGACGAGACCACATAACTGCGAATCTCCTCGCGAATGCCGCCCATCAACCGCGTCTGCAGCCACGCTGCTTCGACCACCATGCTGCGGGCGGCCTCGGCGCCGCGGGCTGAAAGCGTGAGCTGCACGCTCCGCTGCGGCTTCATCGCGGTCCATCCCAGCGTGGCCGCCGCGGCCGGAGCCACGTCGCGGCGCCAGGCATCGCCGCGGACGCCGACGACGGTCGAATCCGGCGCGGAGATCGCGACCGTCTCCCGTCCGATGGCGGCATCGAGCGGT
>JBBAVQ010000121.1:0-8955 GCA_040397625.1 Pirellulales bacterium
TCGCTCGTGACGAGAATGTCGGAGGCCCTGACGGCGGCCGTGCCCGGCGCCAACTTCGGCTTCAGCCAGCCGATCGAGATGCGGGTGGACGAGCTCGTCGCCGGCGTGAAGGCCGACGTGGCGGTGCTGGTGTATGGCGACGACCTCGACACGCTTGGCAGCCTCGGCAAGAAGATCGAGGGCGTGCTCCGCGACATCCCGGGCGCCGCCGACGTGCGGGCCGACTGGCAGGCGAACGTGCCCACGCTGCGGATCGACGCCCGTCAGGACCAGTTGGCCCGGCACGGTGTCAACGGCCTCGACGTCATGCAGACGGTGTCGGCGATGGGCGGCATCCAGACCGGCGTGATCTACGAGGGCCGCCCGCGATTCCCGCTGATGGTGAAGTTTCCGCAGGCCTGGCGGGAGGACGAGGATCTGGTGCCGCAGATCCCGGTCGCGGCAGCGGGCGGCCGGCCGGTGCCGCTCGGTGAACTCGCCGACATCCGGATCGAGGAGAGTCCGCCGTCGATCGAGCACGAGAACTCGCGACGACGCACCTTCGTCTCGGCCAACGTCCGCGGCCGCGACGTCGCCAGCTTCGTCGCCGAGGCCCAGCGACGGATCGCCGCGGAGGTGAAGCTGCCGAGCGGATACACACTCGAGTGGGGTGGCGACTTCGAAAATCTCCTCAGCGCGAGCCGGCGGCTGCTCCTGATCACCCCCGTCGTGCTCGGCCTGATCGCCCTGCTCCTCTACACGAGCTTCAAGTCGCTGCGGCTGGCGGCCCTGATCTTCTGCGCCGTGCCGGTGGCGGCGTCGGGTGGCATCGCGGCGCTCGCCCTCCGGGACATGCCCTTCTCGATCGCCGCCGGCGTGGGGTTCGTGGCCCTGTTCGGCGTGGCGGTGCTCAACGGGCTGGTCTGGGTCGCGGGGGCCGAGCACGCCCGCGAAGGGGGGCTCGCGCCCCGGGAGGCGGCGATCGTGACGGCCGAGGTCCGGATCCGGCCGGTGCTGATGACCGCGCTCGTGGCGAGCCTCGGATTCCTGCCGATGGCGATGGCCACGTCGTCGGGGGCCGAGATTCAGCGGCCGCTCGCCACCGTCGTGATCGGCGGGATCATCACGAGCACGCTGCTGACGGCGTTTGTGATTCCGGCGATCTATCCGTGGTTCGCCCCGCGTTCCCGGCCCGCCTCCGCCTGAGGCTGACGCACGCGACAGCCGCGGCCAGCGGTAGCGTCATCCATCCGGCTGGCTCCGGCACGGCCGCCACGCTCATCGCCGAGAGAGCGCCGGCGTCGAACAGGCCCGTGGACACGAAGTCGGCGATATCGAGGATGTCCACGATGCGGTCGTAGTTGAAGTCGCCCTGCTGCCACGAGGCAAAGACCGGGCGGTCGAAGGCCGCTGACGAGGTGACGGCCGCCGCGTCGAGAATGTCCACGAACCCGTCGAGCGTGGCGTCGCCGGGTACCGTGGGGGCGAAGCTGATCGAGCCGTTGCCGTTATCCGCCCAGCCCACCGCCCGCGGCGCGCCCGTCGCGACGGCCGCCGCCACGGTCGATGAGCCGATGCCGGCCGAACGGGTCCACGATCCGTCGCCGCGGGCTGCAGCGACGGACGCATAGGCCGTGGCCGCCGACCATCCGGAAGCGACGGTCAGCCGGCCGCTCCCAAGATCTACCCGGCTCCCGGAATCGATCGTCAGCCCGCCGATCGTCGCATCGAGCCCGCCGGCCACGGCCAGCACGCCGCTGCCCGAGACCTGCACCTGGCTGCGGGCTGCGGCCGACGCGTTGGCCAACTCGACTCGGCCCGCCTGCACGCGGGTGGGCCCCGTGTGGGTGTTCGCGGCCGTCAGCCGCATCGTGCCGCCCCCCGTCTTCGTCACCGATGATGCCGCGGCGATCATGGGATTACCCACGGCCGCCTGCGTGAGAGTGCCGCTCGGTGCCGCGAGCGTGATGGCGGGAGGCGCGGCGGATGAGACGCGGACGTAATCCACCTTCATGGTCGCCGGAAACGGCGTGGTGCCGTTGGGGCTGCCCACGTAGTTGCCGCCGACTGCCAGGTTGAGGAGCATGGAGAAGGGCTTGTCGAACGGCGCGGGATAGGCGCCTCCCGAACTCCACCACGACGTCTTCGTGGCAAAGAGGACGTCGTCCACGTACCAGCGGATTGCGGGCGTGCCCGCCGTGTCCCACTCCAGGGCGTAGGTGTGGAACGATGCGATGGTTTGGCCCGTCGGCAGGATGCGAGTCGATTCGCTCCAGGTATTGTTGGGCCAGGAGCCGCCGTAGTGAATCGTGCCGTGGACGCGATCGGGTTGCTGGCCGCGCGCCTCCATGATGTCGATCTCACCTGACGCGGCCCAACCGCCGTAGGCTTCGTCGGCCGGCAACATCCAGATCGCCGGCCAGAGGCCCTGTCCAGTCGGGAGCGCCGCGCGGATTTCGAACCGACCGCCAGCCTGGCTGAAGAGCCCATGGGTTTTCAGCCGCGCGGACGTGTACGACTGACCTCCGTAGGTCTCCTTGAGGGCTGTGATCGTGAGCATGCCGCCCGACACGGAGGCGTTCTGCGTGCGGTTGGTGTAGTACTGCAGTTCGTTGTTGCCCCACCCTGTCAGGCCGTGCTGGGAACCGGTGCCGATGTCGTACGTCCAGCGAGCGGGCTCCACGGATGTCCCGTCGAACTCATCCTGCCACGACGCGTAGGGATAGTCGGCCGCCGCACCCATGCCCAGTTGCGGCAACGACGCGGCGCAGACAGCCGCCAGCAACAGCTGGATCGCTGCGGTCCGGCGCGAGGAGATGCGAGCGAGCGACATGGTTCGCGGCCGTGGCGGGGCGGAAGACAACGATTCATTCTACCCCCGACCGCTCCCGAGGCACGCTCCGGGCGCCGGGGCGATCATCTCGCCAGCCGCCGGGCCGCCAGATCCTCCCGCATCGTCCGGCAGACGTCCTCGGTGAGGCCGAAGCGGGTGAACACCGCCGCCAGCAGCAGGAGTCCGGCGGCCGGGATCAGGCTCATCATCAGCAGGATGCCCTGCCGAGCCGAGTCGGAGAGCGCCACGTTCGGCTGATAGCCATAGCGATCAAGGAGAAACCCGGCGATCGCAGCGCCGATACCCATCCCGGCTTTCTGCGCGCAGGTGGTGGCCGAGAAGATGATCCCCGTCGTGCGGGACCCGAACTTCCACTCGGCAAAGTCGGCCGTATCGGCGACGAGCGTCCAGTAGAGGGTGGCGTTGACGCCGGCGGCGAGCATGCCCAGCAGGTGGAACGCGAACACCAGCCCGACCTGGTCCGGCAGCAGGCGGTAGAACGGAATCGCCGTCAGGGCCACCACCACCATGCTGGCGATGAAGGCGGCCTTTTTCCCGATCGCCGCGACCACGAATCGCGTCAGCATGGCACCGACGATCATCGCCAGGCCGCCGAGCAGGAAGTAGAGCGGGATCGCCGGAAACATGCCGAACACCTTCACGTCGTCCCAGCCGAGGTAGTTCTTGAGGTAGTAGATGCCCGCCGAGCCACGGATCACGGCGAAGGTGATGTTCACGATGCCGTTGAAGAACATCATCAGCCAGTGCGGGTTGGCGAACAGCGTCCGGACATCGTCCACGAGCCGGGTCTTCTGGGCCGCAGGGGGCTGAATTCGCTCCCGGGTCGTCGCGAAGCAGATCAGGAACAGCACGATGGCGGCGATGCTGAAGGCCGCCACGGTGAGCTGGGCACCGCGAGCCGGATTGCCGGCGCCGAGCGTGACGATCAGCGAGAGAAAGCTGGTGTTGGCGATGATCCCGCCGATCTGCGCCAGCGACATCCGGTAGGAGTTGAGGCTGGTCCGCTCGAGCGGGTCGTCGGTCATCACGCCGGAGAGCGCACCATAGGGAATGTTGATCGCCGAGTAGGTGAGCATCAGCAGGTTGTAGGTCACCCACGCCCAGACGAGTTTCCCTGCCGGCGACAGGTCGGGCGTCGTGAAGGCGAGGACGAAGACGATCGCCAGCGGCACGCAGAGCCAGAGCAGCCACGGCCGAAAGCGGCCCCAGCGGGATTGCGTGCGATCGGCCACGGCACCAACGAAGAAATCGAAGAAGCCGTCGGTCGAGCGGGCGAAGAGCAGCATCGTGCCGGCCGCCGCCGCGGTGATCCCGAAGATGTCGGTGTAGTAGTACATGATGAAGTTCATCATCAGCGCCCAGACGAAGTTGCTCGCCGTGTCGCCGAGTCCGTAGCCGAACTTCTCGAGAAACGAGAGCTTCATGCCCTCGCGATCGCTGGTCATCGGGTGTGCTCCGTGGTCGTGGTGCTGGTCGCGGTCGTCGTGCTGGTCGCGGCCGCGGTCGTCGTCGTGACAGGGCGGACGAGGCCGACTCGGATGCCCAAGATCCGTCCGCTGCGGGAGAGGATCGCCTGGCTTGCCTCGATGGGCAGGCTGTCGCCGAGATGCATCTCGATCCGCCCGTCGGCATGCTCCACCGCGACAGTCGCCTCGGCGGACGGGGCGTAGATGATGGGCACCTGACAGAACGTGAAGGCGAGTCCGCCGTCCGGCACCACGACGGAGCGCTGTCGCCCATCCGGTCCCACGATCGCGAACTCACCCGCCGCCCCGAACTCGCCGTCGTCGAGCAGCTGCGGGGCGAACCGCAGCCGGCCGCCGTCGATGGTCACGCCCAGTTCACCGAACCGCGTCAGGATCTCCTCCTTCACCTGGCCCGTCATGCCCGGCTGCTGCGCCCCGAGGTGCCGCGGCGTGTGGGAATAGGCATCGGTCGGAAACGCCCCGTACTCCTCCGCGGTCTTCCGAAAGCCGAGGCCGTCGCGGATCGCCGTATAGGCCGCCCGCAGGCGGGGCTGCGCTGCCGCCGCCGCACGCCCGTGGCACTCCTGAACCGCGAGCAGCAACTTGGCGACCATGTGCCAGTAGATGCTGCCGAGCCCCTCGAACGCGAAAAACGTGCCGCTGCGACCGGTGAACGAGGCGTGGTCGAAGACCCGCTCCCAGAGGTCCTGGATGGCAGCCCATTCCGACTGCGGATGCGCCTCGCTGGTCAGCAGGGCGAGCAGGTCGCTGTCGTTCGTCAGATCGGCGTTGAAGTGGGCGTCTCCCCGGGCATCGACCACGAGCAGCGTCGTCGTGCCGGCGGCGACCCGGGCGGCGATCGCCGGACACCGCTCCCGCCAGTCGGCCGGCAGGCGGTTGCGATCCAGGAACCGCGGCACCTCGCGATCGGGCTGCAGCAGATAGCTCCGCTGGTCGGCGCGATAGAGCGGACTCTTTCGCAGGGCATCGAGCAGGCCGAGCGCCGCCTCGTCGTCGAGGAGGCCGCTCGACAGCGCCGCCACCTGGCCCTCCAGCATCAGATCCAGGTGCCAGACCTCGAGCCGGCGGTCCCTGACGACCAGACGGTTGTAGGAATGGAACATGCCGTCCTCGCGACGGTTCCTCGTGATCGTCTCATCCACGATCCCCCGAGCCGCCTGAAGCACGCTGCGGATCGCGGAGCCACGCACCGTCGTCCACTCCACCGGCCCGCCCGCGTAGACGGCAGCCCGATGCCGCTCGCCCGCCCGGCCGAGGGCCTCAAACGTGGTGAATGTGTCGGTGCCGGCGGGCATGGCGAGCACGTCCGCCACGGCTTTCAGCAGGTCGGCGGTTGGCCGCGTGAGCCGCAGATCGCCGCCGTGAGCCGCGAACAGGCTCTCGAGCAGGCACAGGTGCCGCCGCAGGTAGCAGACCGTGACCATCGACAGGCCCCAGCCGGCCAGCGCGTTGTTGGCGTCGTTCCACTCCGGCCGCTGGGTGTTGAGCCAGATGCCTCCTCCCGGCACGAGGTTCGTCAGCTTGACGAGCGCCGGCACGAGAAGTTTCTCGGCCAGCGAGTGAAGCCGCGGCATGCCATCGGGATCGGCCACCGCCGCGCCGTCACCGCCGAGTTCCGCCATCCGCTGCCGCAGGCGGCGGTGCTCGGCCGAGTCGAAGTCGATCGAGTGACGCGGGTCGCGGACGAGATCGTCGAACCCCTTGATCCGATAGGGCACGTTTGCCGACGCATACGCGGGCTCGTCGAGCCGCCGGGCGAGCTCGCCGGGCCGCAGCCGCTCGTGCAGTTCGAGCAGCCGCAGCAGGTAGATGATCTGGTGGTCGCCCCAGTAGCCGATGTGGCTCCATGGGTCGTGCGGATCGGCGACCTCCCAGTCGATGCCGTCGCGGGTGATGCGATACGGGTTGTAGCCGTCGGCCGTGGAGGCGTTGAGGAACGCCGCGATCATGGCGGGCAGGCAGGCGGGATGGCTCCACGCCAGCGCCTCCCAGTTCTGGAAGATGTCGCGCCAGTTCCCCGCGTAGGCGAGCACCGGCAGGCCGTCGCGGCCGCGGGTCGCGATCGTGAACCGATTCCACGGGCGGCTCGGATCGCCGTGCCGCCGGCTGAAGCAGATTGGCAGGTATTCGCGGATGATCCGCGACAACTGTGGGTCATTCCGCCCGGCCGCCGCCGAGGCGAGCGTGTCGAGATCGAGGTCGCCAAGCGCTTCGAGCCAGTCGCGATGACGGGCATGCACCACGGCGTTCCGGCTGGCGACGTAGCGGGCGACGTCGCCGCCCGGGCAGACGTGCCCGGCGACGGGAACGCCGCCGCGCATGATGTTGAAGAGCGTGTTGGAGAAGTGATGGGCGGTCGCGGTCCGGTCGGCCGAGGCCTGGAGTCCGTCGGCCGCCGCCACCCGCTGCCGGATTCCATCCGCCTCCGCCTGCAGGCTCTCGACGAGGGCGTCTCGGAGGCACTCGCCGCCGGTGAGCCGTTCGTGCAGTGCGACCACCGCCGCGTGATCAAGGCCCGTGTCGGCCACCGTGAACCACTCGATCGACTCGCCGGGCCCGATGGTCGCCGAGTCCTCCACGAGATAGCAGCCGAAGGTGCCGCGGATCACGCCGTCCGCCGGCCGCACCGGATCACCGGCCCGGAAGCGGTCGATGCACCGCGGCGATCCGGATCGCGACGGGCTGCGATGGCCGACCGACCAGGCGACCGCGGCGCGGAGCGATTCGGCCGGCTGGGGGCGGTCGCTGATGGCGGCGTTGAGGCACGACACGAGCACGCCGCTGCCGGCGAGGAACTCGTGCCTCATGTAGGCGGCCGCCAGATAGCTGTATCGCTCGTAGGTGTGCTGGCCGACACCCGGGGTGAGCATCTGATGCCAGCCATCGAGCAGGCGAACCGACATCGGCCGGCGGCCGATGTTCTTGAGCGTGCACCTGCGGACGACGCCAAACTCGTCACTGGCCGCAAACTGCCAGCGGAGCCTGAGGCCGAGCGGCTCGTGCATCTCCTCGAACACCACGCTCGTGCCGCAGACGTGCTTGTGCAGGTGACGGCCCCCCGCAACGGCCACACCGCGGCCCGGTTCCCAGAACGTGCCCTCCGCCTCGACGAGGCAGACAGGGCCGCTCGCCTCGGGAACGGCGAGCAGTTTGTCGACGGTCTGGTAGGGAAAGATCGCCAGGTCGGGATCCCGGCGGCCCGCGGTCACCCCGCCGTTGCTGCCCAGAAACATCCAGAGATCGCCGTTACCGACGATGTTCATCAGGAACGGCGGCAGGTGATCGACGTCGCGAATGCTGACGTGCGGCTCGCCGGCGATCGACGTGAACGCCGTTCCCGTGGTGGACGACCGCGAAGCGTGTGACGAAGGAACGAGCAGCATCGAGGAACTCACGGTGAAGGGCGGGCTGGTGAAGAGCCGGCCGGTGGAGGACTGACCCGTGACGGGCTGACAAAAAATGGCCAGTTGTCCACCGCGCCGGAGCCGTGCGGATCGGTGACGGTGACGAAGAGCCGGTAGGCTCCGGGCTTGTCGGGAGTGCGGATCTCGGCGGTCCCGCGGTCGTCGGACCGCACGATCGCGCCGGCCACCGAGGGGGGCTGGTGTTCCGCGTCGCCCCCTTCGCGGCGGTCGCTGCTCTCCTCGCGAACCTCCCAGCGGTAGGTGAGCGGATCATGCTCCGGGTCGGCGTAGCGGACGTGCACCTGCCGCGACTCGCCGGGGGCCAGTTCCGATCCGTTGAACGGCACCTCGGCCGCGGCCAGCACCGGAGCCCGGTTCGCCGGCCAGGCGCCCGTCCATGCCCGGGCCATCACGTCAACCCGCGCCGTCTTCTCACCCGTCGGCAGGAACATCCCAAACCAGCTCGCCGTCGCCTCCTGCTTCTGTCCCCAGAGGAAGGCGTAGCTTCCCAGGCAATGGCCCACGTCGGCCATGATCGCCGCCTGGGCGGCGGCCGTCGCCTCCGCCTTCTCAGCGCCGGAGGGCTCGATCGGGGCCTTCCACGGTGTATGCGGGGATTCCCACGGCCCCGGCAGCCCGAACTCCGTGATGCAGTAGGGCTTCGTCCAGTTCTCGGCCCGGAGCCTTTTGGCCATGTCCGCGACACCCGCATAGGCGTTGATGCCGAGGATGTCGATGTCGGGGGCGTGCGCCTTGATGGCGGCGAGTTTTGCGGGACTGACGTTCGCCACCACGGTCATCACCGGATGATGCGGATCGAGTTCCTTGATCCTGCGGGCGAGGTGATTGACCTCCCGCCAGATGACAGGATTGTCGCCGACCCCTTCCATCTCGTTGCCGAGCCCCCAGGACAGGAGGGCGGGGTGATCCCGGTAGGCGGCGACGGCGTTCTCGACCATCTGCCGCTGGCCGGCGATCGCCGCGGGATCGTTCCAGTTGAACCCGTGCCGTTCGTGGCCGAGCCACAGCCCAACCGTCACGGCGATCCCAGCCTTGTGTGCCCGGTCGATCATCCGCACGCCGTCAAGCATCTTCTCGGCATCTTCGACGCCCCAGGTGCGGATGGTGTTGCCGCCGCAGGCGGCCAGGGCCTCGAGCGATCCAGGGCCGCCCGCGCCGCGAATCACGAACGGCTCCCCGTCGCGCATCAGTCGCCATCCCGACGCCGCGT